>DMNE01000395.1:8399-24998 GCA_003453735.1 Nitrospiraceae bacterium
GAAAGGTAGATTTGACCCTTCTTCTTTTTTCTCTTTATAAAGCTCATTGTAGGGACCATTGTACCCCCTACACCTCAATTAGTGCAAGACCTTTTTTCTTCGCAACAGCATATCCAGGAAGACTCTGAAATAGGGTCGTTAACGAATACTGGCGACTAATAATAAACTGTAGTGGGTAAAACTGACTTGGAATTCAGGTAATGAGGGATGTTCGGTGGCAACGCGCGTTGAAACCGAAATGCTGCCTACTGACAACAAAACTCCCCTACAGGTCAATGAGGTCAACGACTATAGGGGAGTCGCGGAAAGATCATTCAATCGATATTTTTTTGCTGTTCTTCAATGCCTCCTCTGTTTTCGGAAGTCTTACTTCGAGGACACCGTCTTCGTAATGCGCCTTTACCTTATTCGTATCCGTGCCAACAGGCAACTCAAACCTGCGCGAGAAAAGCCCATGTGAACGCTCAAACCGATAGTAATTTTTTCTTTCGATCTTCTCTTCTTTTTTCTTGTCTCCTGTAATCGTGAGGTAATTGCCAGTGACATCGACCTTCAAATCTTCTTTCTTTACACCTGGTATATCCGCCTTGAAGACTAGCTCATTGCCTTCCTCATAAATGTCAAACGACGGCGAGATCTCTTCAAGCTCAGCTACACGGGTGTCTGCCCATAGTGGCGCACGGAACAGTGAAAAAGGTCTCGACCAGACATGTTCGAACCATCTCTCCATTTCGTCAATTGGAGACAGCATTCTCGATTGGTCTGTTTTGACTAGTTCTTTCGTCCCTTTCATGTTTATACCCCCTTTCTTACTTCTACTGTATGACACTCTGAGGGGAACTGCAAAATGGGAAATTACCAGATTTTTCTGGTTTCCGGTTGAATTTTGTCAAAAAAGGATGAAACATATCCACTTTTGCAGGTAAAGTCAAAAAATATTGAGTTCCCCCCTGCGGGCGTTCAAATAGCGGAGAAGGGATTGTCACGTGATCCATCTCCTGATTTACTTGAACAATCAGCANNATGCCATAGGGTGGAGTTACGCGCCGCGGTTTTTCTCAGGGCCTGCTCTTGTCTGTAATGTTCTGTCCGGTAATTACCTTCAGGCGGTATTGCATAACCAGAAGTAAGTTATAGCTCAAAAATAGTCTAATGGTACAGTGAGTTCAGGTACGTTGTTCTTTTGTCCGTAACGAACTATAATAAATAGCATTGGCATATAATAGTAAAAGTTATGGCAAAGTATAGATTGGAGAAGGATTCCCTTGGCGAGGTTAAAGTCCCAGCGGCTGTTTACTGGGGTGCGCAGACACAGAGGGCGATTGAAAACTTTCCGGTAAGCGGGATACGTTTCCCGAGGGTCTTCATCCGGTCGCTCGGGTTTATCAAACTCGCTTGTGCAAGGGTGAATAAGGAAGGCGGGAGGCTAGACAACAAGATTGCTGATGTGATCGTCGAGGCGTCACGAGAAATAATAGAGGGAGACCTCGACGACCAGTTCCCTCTCGACATATTCCAGACGGGGTCAGGTACCTCGACAAATATGAATGCCAATGAAGTCATCGCTTCCAGAGCGAATGAGCTGCTCACTGGCTCGAAGCACCCAAAAGCCCCGGCGCATCCGAATGACCATGTGAATATGGGCCAATCGTCCAATGATGTAATACCGACTGCTATTCATATTGCTTCGTCTCTGCAGGCAAAAGAATTATTGCTCCCAGCCCTCGAATTACTGCATAAGGCAATACGCAAGAAATCTCAGAAGTACACATCTCTCGTCAAGACCGGAAGGACACATCTCATGGACGCTATGCCGATAACTTTGGAACAGGAGATGTCGGCATGGGCAACGCAGATAGCGTATGCCGAAGAAAGGATTAAGGGTGCTTTACCAAGGATTTCGGAGCTTGCCATCGGAGGGACCGCAGTCGGCACTGGCATCAATACGGAGCCTGACTTTGGTTTAAAAGTCTCAAGGGTTTTATCAGAGTTAACCGGTGTTGAGTTCAAGGAGGCAAAGAACCATTTCGAGGCTCAGTCAGCCAGGGATGCGATAGTTGAACTCTCAGGCCACCTGAAGACCTGCGCAACGGGCCTCATGAAGATAGCGAATGACCTGCGTCTCCTCAATAGTGGCCCAATTGCAGGACTCTCTGAGGTGCGGCTCCCTTCAATCCAGCCGGGCTCCTCGATAATGCCCGGCAAAGTGAACCCGGTTATTCCCGAGGCGGTAAGGATGGTCTGTGCTCAGGTAATGGGAAATGATACCGTGATAGCTATATCGAATGCACTTGGCGATTTTCAGCTCAACGTCATGCTGCCAGTCATCGCTTATGATATCATCCAGTCTATCACTATCCTTGCGAATGTTTCCCGCCTGTTAGCCGAAAAGACCATTGAGGGGTTTGAATTGAATGAGGAACATATCACTGAACTCCTTCACAGAAATCCGATCATGGCAACGGTTTTGAATCCGGTGATTGGATACGACAAGGCAGCGGAAGTGGTGAAGAAGGCTTTGAAAGAAAGGAAGACCGTCAAGCAGGTGGTTGTCGAAATGGGATATCTCCCTGAGGCAGAAGCTGAAAGGATCCTCAAGCCCGAGATCATGACAAAGGTCGGTTTTTCCGGAGCGAAAGAGAGGTGACTCTACCGTCGGTGAGGGGGCAAATTCCGGGAGATAAAATACTATGAAAATGAAGTATTTTTCTTTGGGGGGAAACGCTACGGGACGTGTTCCGAGTCCGAGTTACAGCATTACGATCAGAGCAGAAATAGAGAACCGCGTCGGTATGTTTTCCCATATAGCGACCGCTATCAGCCACGCGGGAGGAGACCTGGGCGCCATCGATATTGTCCGTGTTGAAAAGGGGAAAATCGTCAGAGATATTACCGTCAATGCGCGCGATGAGAAACATGAACTGAGGGTCGTCAATTCCATCAAAAACATAGATGGGGTTAAAGTCCTCAGGGTTATGGACAGAACCTTCTCTGCTCACGAGGGCGGGAAGATAGAGATTCATGCCAAGATGCACGTGAGAGACAGGGAAGACCTCTCAAAGGTATATACTCCTGGCGTGGCAAGGGTTTGCAGGGATATCCAGGAACATAAAGAGCATGCTTACCGATACACCATTAAAGGGAATTCAGTCGCTGTCATAACCGACGGCACCGCTGTTCTTGGTCTCGGTGATATAGGACCTGAGGCAGCAATGCCGGTGATGGAGGGCAAAGCGATGATCTTCAAGGAGTTTGCCGACATCGATGCGTACCCGATAGCGTTGAGTACAAATGATACCGAGGAGATCGTCAAGACAGTGCAATACATGGCGACGCCCTTTGGCGGCATAAACCTTGAGGACATCTCTGCACCGAGGTGTTTTGAGATAGAGGCACGGTTAAGAAAAGCTCTTGAGATCCCCGTCTTTCACGACGACCAGCATGGGACCGCAGTAGTCGTTCTCGCAGGGCTCATCAATGTCTCGCGGCTTCTGAAAAAGGATATCAGGAAATTGAAAGTGGTCATCCTGGGGGCAGGCGCAGCAGGCATTGCGAACGCATGGATGCTGTCGGCATATGGGGTTAAAGACATAATCATATGCGACAGGGCAGGTTCGATCTATGCAGAAAGAAAGCAGGGTATGAATCCTTACAAGGCGGCAGTCGCAAGAATGACTAATCCAAAGAAAGTGAAAGGGACCGTGTCTGATGCCATGAAGGGGGCGAATGTTTTTCTTGGACTTGCAGGGCCTGCAACCATAACGCCTGATGACATACGAAAAATGGCGAGAGATCCAATTGTTTTTGCGCTAGCCAATCCTGACCCTGAGATAGACCCCGAGGATGCTCTTCCGCTCGCGCGAGTACTTGCAACGGGGCGTTCGGATTACCCCAACCAGATAAACAATATGCTCGGTTTTCCCGGGATATTCAGGGGGCTGCTGGATGTTAGGGCCAAAGGCGTTAATGAGGAGGTTAAATTTGCTGCGGCCAAGGCTATTGCGCATATGGTAAAGGACGATGAGCTTCATGAGGATTACATCATACCGAGCGCATTTGACCGAAAGGTCGTTTCCACGGTCGCTCATGCAGTTGCAGAGGCAGCCAGGAAGACGGGACTGGCACGAAAGTAGAATATGCATTTCCTTAAAAGCATGGTGGGCAGGAAAATCGTCATGGCCGTGAGCGGGCTTATGATGGTGCTGTTTGTTGTGGCGCATCTTCTGGGCAATACCTCAATCTTTGCGGGTCCCAACGCCATCAATGCCTATGCCATGAAGCTCCATGAACTCGTTCCCTTGCTTTGGTCCTACAGAGTGGTCATGATCGTCATGCTTTCTCTGCACTTTTTTTATGGGATTCAGTTGACCCTGGAAAACAATAAGGCGAAACCCCAGGCATACACGGTCAAAAAAAGTCTCAGTGCTACCTTCGCTGGGAAGACCATGATCTGGACAGGGCTCATCCTAGGGGCCTTCCTTGTCTACCACCTCCTGCAGTTCACTTTTCAAGTGACGAACCCAGAGATTTCTGCCGACAGGAATCTCGATCCATTGGGACGTCCCGATGTATTTCATATGGTAGTGCTCACTTTTCAGAAAACACTTATCTCTTTGATTTATGTTGCCGCCATGATTGCTCTGGCTTTTCATCTTACCCACGGCATACAGAGTTTTTTCCAGACCCTTGGACTGAACAACGATAGGACGTTGCCCGTAATAATAAAGTCCGGAACAGTAGCTGCGGTTATTGTCTTTCTTGGGTTCATAGCGATTCCGATCATAATTTTTGTGGGAATACTGAAAGGATAAAAGTGCTGCTTATGCTACTTGATGGTAAGTGTCCGTCCGGTCCGCTTTCTGAAAAATGGGAGAAACATCGCCACGAGCTGAAACTGGTGAATCCCGCCAATAAACGGAAATACAAGATCATCGTTGTGGGCACTGGTCTTGCCGGCGCGTCTGCGGCTGCAACTCTCGGGGAACTGGGTTATAACGTTGAAGCCTTTTGTTATCAGGACAGTCCCCGCCGGGCTCACAGTATCGCTGCACAGGGGGGAATCAATGCAGCAAAGAATTATCCCAATGACGGAGACACTATCTTTAATCTCTTCCACGACACCATAAAGGGAGGGGATTTCAGATCCAGAGAGGCAAATGTCTATCGACTGGCAACGGTGAGCAACAATATCATAGACCAGTGCGTGGCTCAGGGTGTGCCCCTTGCCCGTGACTATGCCGGGTATCTGGAAAATCGTTCTTTTGGGGGAGCTCAGGTCTCGCGTACGTTTTACGCCAGGGGACAGACCGGACAGCAGTTGCTGCTCGGAGCCTACTCGGCCCTTTCCCGCCAGGTGAGGGCTGGGACTGTTCGCATGCATCAGCGCACAGAGATGCTTGATCTGGTGGTTGTCAACGGCGAGGCAAAGGGGATTACGGTGCGTGATCTGGTGACGGGAAAGATAAGCTGCTACGCGGCCGACGCAGTGTGTCTCTGCACCGGGGGCTATTCCAATGTTTTTTGTCTTTCCACAAACGCGATGGGGTCCAACGTGACGGCAGCCTATCGGGCCTATAAGAAAGGCGCGTTTTTTGCGAACCCCTGCTTTACGCAGATCCATCCCACCTGCATCCCTATCACGGGCGAGCACCAGTCCAAACTCACCCTCATGTCGGAGTCCCTGAGGAATGACGGCAGGGTCTGGGTGCCGAAGATGAAGGGAGACAGGAGACACCCTCTCGAAATCCCCAAATCTGACAGAGACTATTACCTGGAGCGCAAGTACCCAAGCTATGGCAATCTCGCACCAAGGGATGTCGCTTCGCGTGCCGCGAAAGAAGTGTGCGACGAAGGCCACGGGGTCGGCAGGAGCGGTCGCGGCGTTTACCTCGACTTTGCGGACGCCATAAAGCGACTCGGTGAGGAGAGGATCTGTGAGCGTTACGGAAACCTCTTCGATATGTACGAAAAGATCACGGATGAAAACGCCTATAAGCAGCCAATGCGTATCTATCCCGCTCCTCATTACGCTATGGGCGGCCTCTGGGTGGATTACAACTTGCAGAGCAACGTTCCCGGGCTTTTTGTGTTGGGTGAAGCGAACTTCTCCGACCACGGGGCTAACCGCCTTGGCGCAAGCGCACTCATGCAAGGACTGGCTGACGGGTATTTCATTATTCCATACACCATAGCACACTATCTCGCTCAAACAGAGCCGGGAAAGGTAGATGCAGGGCATCAGGAATTCAGGAAGTCTGCTGAGGATGCCGAAGCCTCAGTAAAAAAACTTCTCTCGTTAAAAGGAAAAAGAACAGTGAGTGAATTTCATCGTGAACTCGGCAGAATCATGTGGGACGATGTCGGCATGACGCGCAGCGAGGAAAGCCTTAAGAAGGCGCTGAAGCTGATCCCTGCGCTCCGAGCAGAATTCTGGAGCGATGCGAGGATACCCGGAAACGATGCTGAGTTGAACCAGGAACTGGAAAAGGCCGGCCGTGTCGTCGACTTCCTGGAATTCGGAGAGCTCTTAGCCCATGACGCCCTTCATCGTAACGAATCGTGCGGCGTGCATTTCCGCGTGGAGTACCAGCTGCCCGATGGCGAGGCCCGGCGGGATGACGAGAATTACTGTTATGTTGCAGCGTGGCAATTCAAAGGGATTGACATCCAACCTGATCTGCATAAAGAGCCGCTGGTGTTCGAAAATGTCCCTCTCGCAACGAGGAGTTATAAATAAAATGAACCTCACCCTTTACGTCTGGCGACAAAGCGGTCCTGATGAACGGGGCAGACTCGAGCAATATGAGGCGAAGGACATAAGTTCTGACATGTCTTTCCTTGAGATGCTTGACGTGGTGAACGAAGGATTGAGCAAGACCGGAAAAGAGCCGATAGCTTTTGACCACGACTGCCGAGAGGGAATCTGCGGCATGTGCTCGCAAGTTATCAACGGAGTTCCCCATGGACCACGGGAAAAGACCACAGTCTGTCAGTTGCACATGAGGCATTTCAAAGACGGAGATACTCTCTATATAGAACCCTGGCGCGCTAAGGCATTCCCCGTGATCAAAGACCTCATTGTGGACCGTGGCGCCCTGGACCGTCTTATTCAGGTGGGCGGGTATATCTCTGTTCACACCGGGGGAGTTCCTGATGCCAACGCTATCCTCATTCCCAAGGCGGAGGCTGAGACTGCCATGGACGCGGCTGAGTGCATCGGGTGCGGGGCGTGTGTAGCTGCATGTCCCAATGGTTCTGCCATGCTGTTTACCGCGGCCAAAGTCGCCCATCTCGCTACGCTTCCGCAGGGATGCCTTGAGGCGGCACGTCGCGTTTGCCTAATGACGGAAGCGATGTTGAATGAGGGATTCGGCAACTGCAGCAACCACTATGAATGCCAGGCAGTTTGCCCCAGGGGGATTAAAGTACAGTTCATAGCGAAACTGAACAGGGAATTCATAAAGGCAGAGGCGATAAGCAGGGACAAGAAACTGTTGCCAGAATCATTTTCAGAGTAGTAAAGAATTGTAATACGCTTCACAATGACCTATAATTATTTCTAGTGGATTGAATATAATTGCTCGTCAATGGGCCTAGGAAACAGTCGCGATGGGTATAGGTAAAGAAATATTAGTTTGGATCGAGGAGGTTATGATGAGACGTCTGTTACTGATTCCGGTCGTTTTTTTTGCTGTTGGTCTTTTCTCATCTGCACTCTTGGCGGCGGATACTTTTGAATTGGTCATCCCCTTGCCTCTTACGGGAAAGCAGGCAAAGTTTGGCGAAATGATGAAGCGCTCTTTTGAAATGGCCGCCGATGAGATCAATGTCAAGGGCGGGATTAAGAAGAAGAAACTCGTCCTCAGCTTTGAGGATTCCGGTGCAAAACCGGAGACGGCGCGGGCGATTGTAGAAAAACTCATTGATGTGAAGAAACAGCCGATCATAGTCGGGGAGTATACATCGGCCTGTGCGAAGGCTGTTGCGGCGGTCGCTGAAGAGCGGAAGACACCGTACCTGGTCGTTGCGAGCGCTGATGATAATATAACCCAGCAGAACTACCAGTATGTGTTCCGTCAGAATGCTGTCAATAATCATTATGGAGACGGCGTTGTCTCCTTTCTAAAAGAAGTGGTAAAACCGAAGACTATTGCCATTCTGTATGAAAGTTCCGCATTCGGTACATCCGGCGCGGATGCCATGGTGAAAGATGCGGAAAAGATCGGCACAAAGGTTGTGCTGAAAGAGAAATACGAAGCCGGGTCAGTCGATTTCAAGCCGCTTCTGACGAAAGTCAGGGCTGCACAGCCCGACGTGATCTACATGGTCTCCTATGTCATGGATGCTTCACTGTTGATGAAACAGATCAAAGAGCTAAGGCTAGATGCAAAGCTCTTTGCCGGCGGCGCAGCAGGATTTGCGATACCTGAGTTTATCGACAATGCGAAGGATGCCGCAGAATATGTCATCAGCGCTACCCTCTGGACGCCGCAGTTAAAGTATCCGGGCGCAAAGGAATACGCGGAAAGATACAGAAAGCAATACGGTGAGTATCCTTCCTATCACGGGGCCTCTGCCTATTCAGCGCTGTTTGTGGTGAAGAATGCACTTGAAAACGCGCAAGACTGGAAGCCTGACAAAATTCGTGATGCCCTGAAGATGACCAATATGACAACTGCTTTCGGACCGATAAAATTCGAGAACAGGGAAGGCTACCAAAACCAGAACTTCATGGAAACCCTTGTAATACAGGTTCAAAAGGGGTTCGAGACCATTTGGCCTGAAAAAGACGCGAGCAAGAAATACATTTTTCCAATCCCTACATGGAGAGAGAGAAGGTGAAAAAGCACCTTCCTTTGACCGCCCTCAGAAAAAGNNGTTAGAGGTTTTTCTCCAGACGCTTATATCTGGATTCCTGCTCGGTGGTCTCTATGCCCTTATCGGCCTTGGAATGACCCTCATCATGGGGGTCATGAAGATCATCAATCTGGCCCATGGTGAACTCATGATGGTCGCCATGTACATCGCTTACTGGATGTTCGTTGTTTTTCACATCGACCCCTATCTCTCCCTTTTCATTGCAACCCCCCTTCTCTTCATCCTCGGGGTTGCGCTCCAGAGATACCTTATTAATCCCGTGCTGAAGGCCGAATCAATCCTCCCTGAGAACCAGGTTATCCTGACTGTCGGCATCGGAATGGTTTTAGCGAATTTGGCAACCATTTTTTTTACGTCAGACTATCGCTCCACGCCGGTGAGTTATGCAACAAACGCCTTTTACTTGAGTGATTTTTGGAAGGCTTCTCCGATCGAACTGTCCTTATCGATTCCATGGGCTGTTTCATTTCTTTTTGCCGTTCTGATCACGATAATCCTCTGGTTCTTTCTGAGCAAGACGGATACAGGCAGGTCAATACGGGCCACCGCCCAGGATCTCGATGCAGCGACCCTTATGGGGATAAATGTGAAATTAATGAGGGCTGTTACCTTCGGTCTCGGTTCTGCCCTTGTCGGTGCTGCGGGTTGTCTCCTGCTTCCCATTTATTATCTCTATCCCTCCCTCGGAGGACAATTTACCCTAATCGCCTTCGTGATAACCATCCTCGGGGGGCTAGGTTCTACGGTCGGGGCTATTCTGGGTGGCCTGATCCTCGGTATTTTCGAATCCATGACATCCACCTATCTCGGCATGGGTTGGGCACCGGTGGGCAGATTTGTTGTATTTGTGGGCTGTCTTATATTTTTGCCGGGGGGAGTGGCGTCAGTGTTGCGGAAAAAGAGATTCGGAAAATGAAAAGATACTTTCCGTTTTTGGCACTCGCACTTTGTTCTGTCCTGCCTGTTGTCGGACTCAGCACCTATGTGATGCATATCGCTATTCTCGTCATCATGTGGACAACGATCGGCATGGCCTGGAATCTTCTCGGGGGATATTGCGGTCAGGTCTCTTTTGGGCATGCTGCATACTTCGGTGTCGGTGCATACACTGCTGGCATTTTCTATTCCAAACTCGGCCTGTCCGCATGGTGGGGCATTCCGGCCAGTATCGTTATTGTTACGCTGTTTTCCTTTATTGTCGGTTTTATCGTTCTCCGACTGAGGGGACCTTTTTTTGCTCTTGCGACGCTTGCCAGCGGCGAAGTTATGAGGGTCACTGCTGAAAATCTTGTCGGGGTTACCGGCGGTTCTCTTGGTATTATGATTCAGGAGAGGACATGGGTTGGAAAGACCTGGTACTACTATATCATCCTTCTTGTAGCCGCGGTCACTTTTTTCCTGGTGAAGAAACTGATGGAATCGAAGCTNNCAGGACGCTGCGGAATCCCTCGGGATAAATACCACTCTATACAAAACCATAGCGCTCTGCGTGAGTGGTGCCCTGACCGGGATTGCCGGGGCATTCTACACAAATTACATGGGTTATATCGACCCCAATGTGGTCTTCGCCCTTCATGACGTATCGATCATAGCAATTATGATTGTTGTAGTGGGAGGCGTTGCAACCTACTGGGGGCCCTTCGTCGGGGCTGTCATCATGGTTGTTCTTGCAGAAAGCATCAGATCCATACCCGGGCTCGGGGCTGCACATCAGACCCTGTTCGGGATTCTGCTGATCGTTATCATTATCGTTCTGCCCAATGGCATTGTGGGCGATTATAAGAAGCTGAAAAGGCTTTTCCGATTGCACGGGGCTGCCTCGTGAAGATGCTTGAGGTGAAACGNNCCTTTCTTTTGCCCTGCCCCCCGGCGGCATTATTGGGGTGATTGGGCCGAACGGCGCAGGGAAGACAACGCTCTTTAATATCGTGGACGGGTTTTATAAGCCCACACGCGGTGAAGTCTTTTTCAAGGAAAGGAAGATCTCCGGACTGAAACCTTTCCAGATCTGCGCTCTTGGGATAGCAAGGACTTTTCAAGTTGTGAAACCTCTCCAGAGGATGACCGTTCGTGATAATGTAATCGCTTCTGCTTTCTTGCGAGTTAAAACCAAGGCGCAGGCTGAGGCCATAGCGCGGGAAACGATTGAATTTACAGGACTCCATGACGATCTCGATGTCATATCAAAAGGACTCCCTCTCGGAAAGCGGAAAAGGCTCGAGATTGCCCGTGCACTTGCCACTCAACCGGAGGTGCTTCTTCTTGATGAGTCCTTTGCAGGACTCAATCCGGCTGAGCTTGACGAGTCGATTGAGATTGTCAAAAAAATAAAGTCGAGAGGGATAACCATTATGATAATCGAACATCATATGAGGGTCATCATGTCCATTTCCGACAGAATCGTTGTTTTGAATTATGGAGAAAAAATTGCCGAAGGTACACCAAAGGAAATAGGGAATAACCCGCTCGTGATTGATGCATATCTTGGAGAAGCCCAGAGTGCTTAAAATAAGTAACATCGATGTCGACTACGGAGATGTTCAGGTAATGTGGAATGTTAGCTTCGATGTGGGTGAGGGCGAGATCGTGGCGTTGATCGGTGCAAATGGAGCGGGGAAATCCACCGCCTTAAAGACAATTTCAGGGTTATTAAGGCCGAGAAAAGGCGAAGTAGTCTTTAAAGGCACCCACATTCACAGAATCGAACCGTACAAGCTCATAGAGATGGGAATAGCCCACTGTCCTGAGGCAAGGAGGCTGTTTGTGGAGATGACCGTAGAAGAAAACCTGGATTTGGGTTCGCTGAAAGGTAAAGCGAAGAGACAGAGACAGAGGACTAAAGAGATGGTATTTGAGCTCTTTCCAAGGCTAAAGGAACGGAGGAAACAGCTTGCCGGGACCTTAAGCGGAGGAGAACAGCAGATGGTTGCCGTAGGCAGAGGACTGATGTCGCTGCCGAAACTGCTGATGTTCGATGAGCCGTCTCTCGGCCTTTCACCTATCCTTGTTCATGAGATATTCCATATTATAAAGAAGATAAGAGAAGAGGGGACGACTGTCCTCATCGTTGAGCAGAATACCAAGCAGACCCTTTCGATATCTGACAGGGCCTATGTTCTTGAGAATGGCAGGATCGTTTTGCAGGGGGCGGGCGCATGGTTGCTCAATAATGAACATGTAAAAAAGGCTTATTTAGGTGTTTGATGCTTCATGATGCAGTGCATATGCTGCACCATGAAGCCGGAATCGGTTAATCGCTGAGGAGGTGTGAAATGTTCGTATGCTCTTGGATGACAAAAAAGGTTTTTACCGTTAGCCCTGACGATAGTGTTTCTGATGCATTAAGGCTGATGAAGGAACAAGGGATAAAACACATCCCTGTTGTTATGGGCGACAGGATTAAGGGGATCATATCTGACAGGGACATCAAAGAGTTCACCCCTTCCAAGGCAACCTCCCTTGATATTTATGAACTCCATTATCTTCTCGCACAAGCGAAGGTAAAGGACATCATGAAAACAGAGGTCATCACGACTACTCCTGACACACCGGTGGAAGCTGCTGCAATGACCATGTTTGACCGGCATATCGGAAGTCTGCCTGTGGTGGAACGGGGCAGGCTTACGGGTATCATATCCGATCGAGACATCTTCCGTGTCCTTGTGGACATCACGGGCGTCAGGCACGGAGGGCATAGGATTTTTCTTACAATCGAGGACAGACCAGGGTCAATAAAAGAAGTGGCTGACATTATCAGAAAGTGCGGATTTCGCCTGCAGAGCGTCCTTACATCTTATGAAGGGGCCAAGGAAGGCTCTAGAGATCTCGTGATAAGAATCAAGGGAAAGGGAGACTTTAAATGCCTCAAGGCAGAACTGGAAGGGACGTATAACACGGTAAGGATCATGAAGGGCTGACCTGTTATCGCGAAGAAGCGATGTGGGTCTTGCTGCAGCAATCTTGATCAACTTTGCCTGTAGCCGTTACTCTCTGAGATCTTCTTTTCCGTTCTATCTTAAAAACCAAGATTAAATTCGGCTGTTGCTCCTCCCTCCGGTGCTGTCAGGCTCAAAATTCTGCTATGATACAGCATGAAGGTTATTGTCGGAATGAGCGGAGGCGTTGACTCCTCTGTGGCGGCATACCTCTTAAAGGAGCAGGGGTATGAGGTTGAAGGGGTGAGTTTTCTTCTCGAGGAGCGGAGACTGAAGCCCAAAGACTCAACATCGACCTGCTGCTCTCTTGAGTCCCTACTGGATGCCAGAAAAACTGCGGGTCTCCTCGGTATCAAGCATACCATGGTAAATTTGCGGAATGAGTTCTCCGAGGATGTTATTGAGCCCTTTATTGATGCGTACATGCGGGGCCTAACGCCGAACCCTTGTATCCTGTGCAATCTTCACATCAAGTTCAGACATCTCCTGAGAATCGCTGATGTGCTGGGGGCTGATCGTATCGCTACAGGACATTATGCAAAGATCAGGGATGGCAACCTTCATAAAGGGGTTGACGCGAGGAAGGACCAGTCTTATGTCCTATATGTGCTAGGAGAGGAGGAACGGCGACGCGTTACGCTGCCCCTTGGAGAAAAGACGAAGAATGAAGTGAGGGAGATAGCACGAGGGCTGCGGCTTCCTTCTGCCCAGAGGCCGGAGAGCCAGGAGATATGTTTCGTGGGGGAAAGGAATTATGTCAGATTTCTTGAGAATTTCACACGGGGCAGTGATGGTCCCATCATCGAATGGGAAACGGGCAAAGTTCTCGGAAAACACAAAGGAATCCATGCCTATACCGTAGGTCAGAGGAAAAGGCTTGGAGTCGCCGCCAGCAAGCCTCTCTATGTAATCGCCGTTGACGCCGCAGAAAATGCCATTTATATTGGTCGAAAGGAAGCGGCAATGGTCAAAGAGTTCCAAGTCGACAAGATTAATTGGCTTAAACAACCCATTTTCCCTGAAGTAGGGGAGATACAAGGGATATCATCGAGTTTTAGGGCAACAGTAAAGGTCAGATCCACGATGAAAGACGAACCGGCTACCTTAGCGGTTCTTGATGCTGAAACCGTGAGAGTTACTTTTGATGAATCCCAATGGGCGCCTGCGCCGGGCCAGAGCGCAGTCTTTTATCATGGGGATGTTGTGATCGGTGGCGGGGTGATTAGGAAGCAATAATTATGAAGGGAGACAGAGGGACCCTGCTGAGCAGTCGGAGCGTGCTCTTGTTTTGACCGATTGCTGACTTCGGAGCATGATCTGTGGTATTTTAACCCATAAAAGAGTGCTCGGCATTGAGACGTGAGCGGAAAAATAGTTTCCATTAACATCAGCGAGAGGAAAGGCGTCAGGAAAAAACCTGTAAAAGAGGTTTTTTTGAGAGCAGACTATGGCATTGAGGGGGATGCTCATGCCTCTTCTGCTTGGCATCGGCAGGTGAGTCTCCTCGCCCTGGAAAGCATCAGGAAGATGCAGGAAATGGGTCTCGACGTCAAGCCCGGAGATTTTGCAGAGAATATCACCACTGAGGGAATAGATCTTCTCAGTCTTCCCGTCGGGTCACGGCTGACCCTTGGAACCGGTATCGAAGTGCAGGTGAGCCAGATAGGAAAGGAATGTCATACGAGATGTGCCATATACTATCAGGCCGGTGACTGTGTGATGCCGAAGGAGGGTATATTTGTAAGGGTTTTAAAGGGAGGAAGAATAAGGGAAGGAGACATAATAACTGTCGCCGGTGAGTCCGTGGCGCATGGTATCCGAGGGATTGACCTTTGAACGAAAAAGCTGGCAAGAGGCGCTTACCTGAGAGCATTACCGTGGCAGTTCTGACACTCAGTGATAAGGGCTCCAGGGGCGAAAGGGAAGACCGGAGCGGGCCTCTGATCACTGAAATGCTCAAGCGTATCGGTGCCGTTGTACAGTATTATGAGATACTGCCTGACGAAAAAGAAATGATAAAGAAAAAATTGATTGACTATTCCCGGAAAACTGACGTGATATTCACGACCGGCGGTACAGGCCTCAGCCCGAGAGACGTGACGCCTGATGCCACACGAGAGGTTATCGAGAGAGAGATACCAGGGATTGCCGAGGTGATGCGTTCAGAGGGGATGAAGAAAACATCTCGGGCGATGCTTTCAAGGGCGGTTGCCGGCGTGAGGGGACAGACATTGATCGTAAATCTTCCCGGAAGTCCAAAGGCTGTGGAAGAAAATCTCTCTGTTATCCTCGATGTCATCGCGCACGCAATCGAAAAGATAAAGGGAGACACTTCAGAATGTGCACGAAGATGAGATCGATGCGATGAAGGATATTTCCTTCCCTCTCGCATTTCTGGCAGGGGTGTTGTCTTTTCTTTCACCTTGTGTACTCCCCCTTGTGCCTTCCTATGTTTCGTTTATAACCGGGATATCCTTTGAAGATCTGACGGAAGGCGTTGACAGGAAGAAGATACGCCGTCTCACGGTAACCAACTCGCTTTCGTTCGTGCTCGGTTTCTCCACTGTTTTTATGGGTCTCGGCACATCCTCTTCTTCCATAGGGAGATTCTTTTTTGCCTATCAGGAATGGATAAGAATCATCGGCGGTATCATCATCATCTTTTTCGGTCTTTTTGTGGCCGGCTTTCTTAAAATTCAGTTTCTTACTCGGGACAGAAAGATGCACCTTTCGGGAAAGCCGGCCGGGTATGTGGGGACATTTCTTGTTGGAATGACATTCGCTGCTGGTTGGACGCCATGTATTGGTCCGATGCTCGGCACGATACTCCTCTATGCAAGCACGAAGGGTTCGGCTTTTTATGGGTTTAAGCTCCTTGCGGTGTATTCACTCGGACTTGCCCTGCCCTTTTTTGCGTCTTCCCTTGCCATGAACAGTTTCCTCAGCTACTCGAGAAAACTCCTCAAATATATGCGTGTGATTATGGTCGTCAGCGGACTCCTGCTGATTATCTTCGGCATCATTCTTCTGACGAACAGGCTGAGGGAACTCAGCAGCCTCATGCCCAATATCGGGATCTCTTTTTAAGAGGTTGCTCTCATCGAGCGAGGTATCGGGGGGAAGGAGCAGCTTTTAGGAAAACTTCTCTTCTACGCTCCGGATGCCGCTCATTGAACTGCTGCGAATTCAGCCGGCATGCGACCTTTGCCTTGGTGGAACAATCCCCTTCAATAGCTCAGCTATTTTGTCACATTCGGTAAACTTGTCCACGACGAAGTCCGGCTTTATTTTTTCTTTACCAGTAGACCTGCCGAAGATACTGTCGGCAACCACGATGGTGACTGGAGTAGGCATCATATTGCTGATGTTCAGCAACACATCTACCCCAAAGGTCTTCTGGAGTCGAATGTCCAGTATCACGGCGTCGGGTTTCAGAGTCTCAATCTGGGCTATTGCGTTGAGTGAGTTAACGGCTTTCCCGACGATATCGATTCCCGGGACGCTACAAATGACGTCAGTAATTTTTCTCCTGATAGAATGGGAATCGCTTATAAGAAAGACCTTCATCAGCCTCCCGCAAAAAAGATCTTCAGATAATAGTCATGTGCGGGACGTCTTAATTTCTTGAGGGCAGTGACCTCGTGTTGCCGGATCTTTTCCCTCGCAGGATTGAAATCCTTGCCAAGTTTCTCAAGGGTGTATGAGTCGTCATTGCCGATGCCGAACCTTATTCTAAGAATCATGTCTTCCTTCCGATTTAGCGTGAAAATGAGAAAACCCCATTTTT
>DMNE01000409.1:0-2459 GCA_003453735.1 Nitrospiraceae bacterium
TCTGAAGGAGATTGTGAAAAATGTGCTTAGCGATTTTAAAGACGAGATCGAAACACACAGTATAGCTGTATCGGCAGGGGACATTCCGGTAGCAAACTGCGATTCATCATTGATGCAGATGGTTTTTTCTAATCTTATATCAAATGCCATTAAGTTTACCAAGGACAAGGAGAATCCGGAGATTGCCGTGGGGTTTGATAATGAGAAGAACGCGATATTTGTCCAGGATAACGGAATAGGTTTTGACATGCAGTATCACAATAAGGTATTCGGGGTGTTCCAGAGACTCCATCTGCCTGAGGAATATGAAGGAACCGGCATTGGCCTTGCCATCGTGAAGAGGATTGTCGAACGTCACCATGGAAAGGTTTGGGCAGAATCAGAGCCGGGGAAAGGCGCGGCATTTTTTATTAAAATACCCTTAGGGGCTGCGCAAAAATAATTAAAACTGCAAATTGACAAAAGGTTCTCTATTTGATGAAAATATCATAGGCACAATAATCCCAATCTACATAAGGAGGGGGCCCTACCTGAGCGAGTGGCAATGGGGGACGGTGCGCGAGGATTACAGCAGAAAACGGCGACGCCTGGAACTTATTTTAAGATTTATTACGATGATTGAAAAGCAGGAATAATGTCATAGAATTAAGACATCAGTCGAGTAGAAAAGTGGTGAGCTTAGGATAAATGTGGGTAAGGGAGTCAAGCGGAAGCGCAGAATGCTGTAAAAGTCAGACTTGCATACTACTATGGATTTCATGCGTAACGGTAAACCTCGAAGAGATAAAGGTGGCAGCTTAGATCCTCGAACCCCGTGGATTACTAAATAGGCATTGGGTGAGGAAGAAGGAAGAGAAAGTGGTGCGGGTTTCGCAGGCGTATTGCTTACTTGTTGAGTTAGAGATCGTTATTTACGCCAGCGATTCTTTAAAAAATGGCCTGCGACTTCAAGATATGAGGTATTCGATTTGAATTTGACAAGTATGATAAATTTATGCCAAATAGCCAACTAGGGAAAGGTTTATAATTGCAAATCTGCAATAATTGTAGCTAACGGAAACTTTTTTTGTAGGTATCAAGACTCCGGCTGTCTATGACCAAGTGCAGAACCCTGGTAGCATTCTTCTAAACGCCAGCAGGCCGGAATGAATCGGGTTGTCAGACCGAATCATCAGAATACGAAGTTTTTGTCAAACAGACTACTTTCAGAAAACCTAATATTCTTACAAAGTACATAATTAAGAGAAAAAGAATGAAAGGACACCGCTGAAATAGCAATCAAACATACAGTGATGACAGCCAGAAGAACAATGCGCATGGATTTCATTAACGCCTTGGCTACCCCTTGAGATATCTATTGAGCCATGCCACACAGCGGCTCCAGGCGTCCTTAGCCGCATCGGCTCTGTAGCTTGGCCGATAGTCTGCAAAAAAGGCGTGGGGTGCGCCTGGGTAGAGCACAAATTCCGCCTTTTTTCCGGCTGCCTTGAAGGCGGCCTCCAATTCTTTGACATCGGCTACTGGAATGCCCAGGTCAGCTTCCCCATACAGACCGAGGACAGGGGCATTGATCCGTGAGACAACATCGAGCGGCCCAACCCGGCGGACGCCCGGTCTCTTTTCGGGTTTGATCTGCCCGTACCATGCCACGGCGGCCTTGAGCTCTTCATTGTGAGCTGCATAGAGAAGTGTGTACATTCCACCTCGGCAGAATCCGGTAACTCCGATCCTGTCGGCTTGTGCAGCCGGATGCTTTTTGGCATAGCCTACTATAGCATCCAGATCCACCATGACCCTCTCGTCGGGAACAGAATCAGCAACTTTTCTTACCGCTCCTATATCCGGCAGGTGCAGAACACCTCCTTCGCGCGCATAAGGCTCGAAGGTCAAACTCAGAAACCCCTCTTTGGCAAACCGGCGGGTAACATCCTTGATATGCTCGTGCATCCCGAAGATTTCTGGAATGACCACAAGAATCGGATATTTTCTTGACCCTGTAGGATAGGCTTCGTATATTGGAATCGGAAAATCCCCGGAAAGCACCTTGCCTTCGGCGACACTAAGTCCAGCAGAGGCAGTGCTTATCACCTCCCCGGCAATGGCGCTTGAGGCGACTGCGAATCCCGCCAGACCGAAGCTGCCGGCACTCATGCGGGCCAGAAACTGCCGCCTGGACATTTCCTCATACGCATTTGCAAGCCAGTCTTCACCCATGTCTATTTCCTCCTCTGTTGTTTTGAATCCATTATATCAAAAGATTGAAGGGACGCCAAACAACACCACCAACGGCAGCGCAAAACCAGGACTGCAACGATAATCGTGACCGACGTTCTGCTATAATCAGTTATCCTGGATTTATGAATGTGGAAAATAGATTATGGCGAAAGTGGTGAAGAATAGAAGTGCTTGCCATAAGCCTGTCGCCCGGGATAAAGCGCATTCGGCAAACGAGTCAAATG
>DMNE01000409.1:2472-2704 GCA_003453735.1 Nitrospiraceae bacterium
CGATTTTGTGTATGACGATATGGACCAGATACTGAAGAATCCGTGGATCAAGGATATAAGGAACATACCGACGATCTTTTTCAACAGTACCTGGAGTTTTAACCCAGAGATAAGCACCTCGAATTACTACAGGCCTCTCATGCACGTTCTTTATATGTTCAACGATTATCTCTTTGGCCTGAAGTCCTGGGGTTTTCATCTGATCAACATCCTTTTTCATTGTGGTGTGTCA
>DMNE01000260.1:0-2798 GCA_003453735.1 Nitrospiraceae bacterium
TGTTGAGGAGCATCTCATCAAGGGGAGGCCGGTCGAGCGCCTCATGTACAAGGAATCTCCGAGGAAAAAGGCGATACCGCTCATGAAGGAGATACCTTTCTACAAACACCAGGTGCTCAGGGCCTTGAGAAACAAGGGGCTCATAGACGCAGAGAAGATTGAAGAATATATCGCCCGTGACGGCTATCAGGCCGCTGCGAAGGCGCTGACCGAGATGACGCCCGAAGAGATTATCGATGAGGTAAAGAAATCAGGACTTCGTGGCAGGGGAGGAGCAGGGTTCCTTACGGGTTTGAAATGGGAATTGAGCGCAAAGGTCAAGGGAGACCAGAAATATATCATCTGTAACGGTGACGAAGGAGACCCCGGAGCATTCATGGATAGGAGCATCATGGAGGGAGACCCTCACGTTGTCCTTGAAGGCATGCTCATCGGGGCTCGGTCTATCGGGGCGAGTAAAGGCTATATCTATGTCAGGGCGGAATATCCGCTTGCCGTTCAGAGACTTCAGACGGCAATTAACCAGGCGAGGGATTACGGGCTCCTCGGTGAAAATATTTTTGATACCGGCTTTAATTTTGATATCGAGATCTACCAGGGTGCCGGCGCATTTGTCTGTGGGGAGGCATCAGCCCTCATGCATTCGATTGAGGGGAAACGCGGCATGCCGAGGCCGAAGCTCTGGAGGTCGGCCGTCAAAGGACTATGGGATAAGCCGACTGTCCTTAACAATGTCGAGACATTTGCAAATATTCCGCAGATCATCCTGAACGGCGCTGACTGGTACAGAAGCCTCGGTACGGAAAAATCGACAGGGACGAAGGTATTTGCCCTGAGCGGGGCGGTTAAAAACATCGGACTTATAGAAATACCGATGGGTATTCCCCTGCGGAGGATCATCTTCGACATCGGAGGAGGAGTTCCGAACAACAGGAAATTCAAGGCAGTCCAACTCGGTGGCCCTTCGGGCGGCTGTATCCCAGAAAGTTTACTCGATACGCCGGTTACCTTTGAAGATATCATGAAGACCGGTGCCATCGTCGGATCGGGGGGAATGGTCGTTATGAACGACCTTAACTGCATGGTTAGTGTCGCGAAGTACTTTCTCGAGTTCACTACGGAAGAGTCCTGCGGCAAATGCCCTCCCTGCAGGATCGGAACGCAAGTCTTGCGCGATCTGCTGACGAACATCACGGAGGGAAAGGGAAAGGCCGGCGACATAGAACTGATCGGACAGGCGGCAAGGGATATTATCGAGTCTTCCCTGTGCGGGCTTGGCCAGTCGGCCCCGAACCCCGTGTTGACCACGATACGGTACTTCAGGGATGAATATGAATCCCACATAAACGACAAATGGTGCAAGACGGGAGTCTGCAAAGAACTGTGCACGTTCTATATCGACGCAAATACCTGCACAGGGTGCGGGGCCTGCGCGCGGGTCTGTCCCCGCAAGGCGATCTCCGGAGAAAAGAAGAAACCCCACCTTGTTGACCAGTCTCTCTGCATACAATGCAGATCATGCTACGTGAAATGCAAATTCGAAAGCGTAAAGATCGGGCCGCGCAGTATGAGGGACGAAATGCGCGAAAAGAGGAGCGGGGCGATCCAAGGGATTGCAGCAGTTGAAAAGGAGGCTTAAGAGATTATGATAGAATTTACGATAAACGATAAAAAGATACAGACACCACGGGGCTCGACAATTCTTGAGGCAGCCAGGGCGCATAATATTTTTATTCCGACCCTCTGCTTTGACAGGAGGCTTAAGCCTTACGGAGGCTGCAGGCTCTGTGTTGTTGAAATTGAAGGGCAGAAGGGGCTCTCCGCCTCCTGTGCGACGCAGGCAAGAGACGGCATGATTGTTCGTACAGAGACCCCTAGAGTCACAAACTCCAGGAAGGCTGTTCTCGAATTCCTGCTGCTGCACCATCCTCTCGATTGCGGTATATGCGATAAGGCAGGAGAATGCAAGCTTCAGGATTACGCATTTAAATACGGTCCCTCTCAAAGCAAATTCTCGGCTGCGAGAAAGCATGACGAAGAGAGGATCGATGCACCTATTGTCGAGAGAAATCCGAACCGGTGTATTCTCTGTGGTATCTGTGTCAGGGTCTGCCAGGACCATCAGGGGGTAGGTGCTATCAATTTTATCGGGAGGGGATTCGGGACAAAGATAAGCCCTGCCTTTGAAGAGACACTCGATTGTGAATTCTGCGGGCAGTGCGTCGATGCGTGTCCCGTGGGAGCACTGGGGAGCAAACCCTATCGGTACCGCTCTCGGGTCTGGTTCATGGATGAGTATGAGATGNNGCGAGGGGCAAAGAAGGGACCGGAATAAACGACGGCAATCTCTGCAGCAGGGGCAGGTTCGGCTTTGATTATATTTACGGGGACAATAGGTTGAGAACCCCTATGCTGAAGAAAAGCGGGAATCTCGTAGCCGTGTCCTGGGAAGAGGCATTTGCGTTCATTTCGCAGAGACTTGCTGAGGTGCGCAGGAAATACGGACCTTCTGCTCTTGGCGCCATCGGCTCTCAGAGGTGTTCGATGGAAGACAACTACATGTTTCAGAAGTTTGTGCGCGAGGTTATCGGCACCGATAATATAGACTNNGCGGCGCGGTTCGGGTATTCCAAAGCCCAGAAGGCCATGGAAATGGCCTTCGGAAGATCTTTTGTGCCTATATCTTGGGACTCTCCACTCAAGGCTGATTTTATTCTCGTCGTTGAATCTGACATAACCTCTGCCCTTCCGGTGTGGGGGTTGAATTTCATCATCGCAAAAAAAGCCGGTGTGCAGCT
>DMNE01000260.1:2869-3081 GCA_003453735.1 Nitrospiraceae bacterium
ACATGGTGAAAGGTCTTGCCTTATCAGATGTATCAAAAGTGACAGGGTTATCCGAAGACGAAATGAGGGAAATTGCGCGGTCATATGCCGGTTCCCGGAAGAGGCTCATTGCCCTGACATCGGGAGCGGCAGAAAATACAAAAAGTTTAAACAACTTTCTTGCGGCGGCGAATCTCGTGCTCCTCATGGGTGATGCACCGGAGACACTTCAG
>DMNE01000150.1:0-8213 GCA_003453735.1 Nitrospiraceae bacterium
GCATACTGACGCTCCGTGCTCTCCCGATGGTGGCGTACTTGCCCCATACTCGACTGGCGGAGATAGATGTAAGCTGATTTCTCTCTGTGATGATTCTGAATTTTGGACATCATTTCCCTCCTCCTCTAATCGATTGACTTTGAGGAAATCCAAAATCATATTGGCCACCAAGCAGCCAATTGCTTTTGTATCGATCGAATGATTGGGAATAATATCCATTACCCTGTCCTACACGGATTCTCTGCGCCGGAGAATTTCCCGGTTGATGTCGCTTATTTCTTCCAGGAGTTGTTTTGCCTTTTTGAAGTTTGAAAGAAATAGTTCTACTTGTTGGACATACTCTCCGGGTACATATTCCAGTTCCGGTCTTCTGCCCGAGTGGCTTACCGACAAATAATATTTCGGTCCATGTCCGGGGCCATGGGCGCATCGGCAATTCGGTTTCCCACAGGGCTTGTATTGTTCCAATAAAGACCCGCGAATGATGTTGAACCCTATGGAGTGCATTTTTCGCATAAGGGTTTGTCGTCTTCGACGGAGATATGCTGTCGATTTCTCTTTCATGGTTATCAGACCAGTTACTTAACTGTACAGATATTCTTTCCATTTGTCAAGCCTTTTTTGTTGATTTGATGCTGTCTACCAGCTCTATGAGTTCAAGTAATTTCTGAATCGAAAGGATCAAAGCGGTAGGCTGGAGATATTCGGAGGTCTTATCAGTCCATTCGCGAAAAATGGAAAAGGTCCCGCTCACGCGATCCTGAAGGATGAATGTGTCTTTACCCTGTATCTTCCTAGTCTTTAATACTTTGAAATGCCTGCCATGCAAGGGGTGAAATGGATGGGTAATCTCGACCCATTCCGACTCTCCGCTGTCCTTAAGTGCTTTTGACCTTAACCGTCCCTACTCACAGGCTCCCCCGGATGAAGGTTCCCTCTTTCACTGGTACTATGAAGAGAGTAAGACTTCCCGTCTCCTTCCCGAAGACCCGTTTCCTTCGCCTATCGGTGCCACTTTCCGCATCACTGGTATTTCGTTCCTGTGAACGCCAATGTGCACCAACCACAGACCTGGAACTTGTTTTAACGGTTTGTCCCTTCCGGATTCCTTAAGGTGGACATAACGGGATCTCCCAAGTTCCTCGGTAACCCCACTGTGCATTTGCTCCGTTCTCAGACCCTATTCACCAAGTCATTACAATGATACAGTGTTGTCCCCGTCGGACTGACAACGAAGACTCCCACAATGTGCTTTTTCGGGGCTCAATAGCACGGCTTTTGCACTCGCTGTCTGCGCTTCGTGCCGCCATTACTGACGACTACGCAAGACTCTTTTCCGGCTGGTGGCTAACCGTTACCGGGTGGAATTGTTTACCCACTGGGTTTAACTATCAGATTCAAGGTGTTACACCCTTCCTCCCTTCCAAGGCTTAGCTTAGCGCGACAGTCCATAGTACGTATAGCTTCCTGTACTCGAAACTGTCAACGATTTGCCGGTGATGAAGTTTTCTTTTGGAAAGCAAGCCTGTGCCGCCAAATACAATTGTTTCCCAAACGTTAAGAGTTGAGGGCTGTGCTTTTTTCTTTCCTGAAGAGGGCGAATATGGGATAATATCATCCGGATAGTGTTAACAATATGAACATAAAGATGAGAGGTCGCCATGAGTAAAATCACATTTGAAAGCATTGAGTCAGAGGTGAGATTCCATAACCCCCTCAGGGATTTTGCGGAAGACCTCCACAGGCTTGAAATCCGCAAAGACCCACTCCTCGGTGATGTCAGCGTCCATAACCCCTATCTCAAGGACAAGGCAAAGGCATTCTTTGGAGAATGTGACCCTGATCTGGTAAAACGGCTGATTGAGGAGAGTGAAAAGACCTGCTTCTTTTGCGGAGAAAAGGTCGAAAAAAGCACACCGCGCTTTACCTCGGAGTTCCTTGCTGAAGGTCGTCTGAGGGTCGGAGAGGCGGTTCTTTTCCCGAATCTCTTCTCCCTCGCTACACATCACCCTGTCATCTGTCTGTGCAAGGCCCATTTCCTCAAGCTTTCCGAGTTTCAACCAGACCTGATGGCAAATGGATTCGCTGCTGCACAAAAGTTCTTGAAGATCGTTTATGAAAGAGACGCCTCCGCTGCCTTTACTGCCGTAACAGGAAATTATCTCTTTCCAGCAGGTGCAAGTCTTGTGCACCCCCACTTCCAAATGATCATAACACCTGTCCCCTATTCATATCATGCGAGACTCCTTGACGCTGTTGATGCCTATTACCGTAAAAATGCCTCGCCATATTTTCTTGACTTGGTCCAAGAGGAGAAGACCGGCCCGAGATATGTCACCCGGAAAGGACGGTGGCACTGGCTTGCCCCATTTTCTCCGATAGGCAATAATGAGGTCATGGCAATCAATGAGGCCGAGGCTGATTTCGGTGACCTTACCCTGCCCGATCTGAAAGACCTCTGTTACGGCATATCAAAGGTACTGGCTTTTTATGAGACCCTTGGCCACCTCAGTTTCAACTTTGCCGTCTATTCGGTCAAAAGAGATCGCTCTCCGGAAAGTTTCCGCTGCCTCATCAAAATCATAAGCAGACAGAACCTTTATCCTAATTACCGGAATGACGACTATTTCCTGCAGAAGCTTCTCCAGGCCGAACTGATCATAATGCCGCCGGAAGATCTGGCTGCCCGGCTGAAGGCATTCTTTCTGACACGTTAAGGGGAGGGATTCTGCAGGCTCTTGCCGTTGATAAGGCAGGAACCATAAGATCCCTACTCAGGTAGGATTGACTTCCTCGATGCAGAGGCACACAGTGTATTTAAGATTAGGTATGAATATACATGATACTGGAAAACAGGATGGAAAAAAGAAAGCAGAATAAGGGATTTATAGTAGGTCTAAGAGTTGTTAATGACATTCTTGAATCTGATAAACCGAAGGAGACAGGGAGGATTGCCTTGGGTTTTGAAGTCGAGGGAACACTGAGTGTTTTAGGGGGCCCGACGTGCCGGATGTGGTGAGCAAGTCCCCTCATGAGGTGCGGGGAAGCATCAAGCATTGGCCGGGGCGCCACGTAAGATTGGCCTCGTGCAACTCGAAGCCCAAGGCATGTTTCTGCGTGGGTGGAGGGGGACATCAGAAGATACTGGTAAACTTATTTTGGCAAGCCTCCTATTCTGGCTTCACTTTTGTTCGCTGCAACTATGTTATCCCGATTGAGAGTTGTATGAAATCTATTTTGGATAAGGATGACTTTTCAATATGAGGAGGGGAAGTTATGAAGATCAATGATTTATCAGTGAAATGGAAAACAGCCATTCCAATCATCGCTGCAGTAGCAGTGGGGATAGTGGTCACGGTTTTCGTAACAGGCAGCAAAACAAAAGAGATTGTACTTAGTGAAATAAAAGACTCGTCGCTCAAGGGCTATCGAGAAGGGGTTCTGAATTCGCTCACCAGCCTGATGACGAGAGAAAATTATAGGGAATCGGAAAAATCCTTCCTAGAAGAAATGAAACAAGTCGCCGATATCAGGGTCATACGGGCTGAGATCCTTGACAGAGACTACGGAAAAGGCAGGGCCGAGGATTATGCTGCTGATGACTTCGAAAGGGAGGTCATACAAAAGGGGATTGAGAAGGTTCAGCTTGAAGGCTCGGCCATACGCGGCATATATCCCTATGTCGCTAAAACAGGGTTCGGAGCTGGGAAGGAGTGCCTTTCCTGCCATAAGGTGAGGGAAGGCGAGGTGTTGGGCGCCATAAGCATTAGAATCCCTTTAGGAAATTCATTTGACAGGATACGGTCCTTGCAGTATCTGTATGCCGTTCTCGGGTTCGCCGGCATAATAGCTGTGATGGGAATCGCAATAATGGTCGTCAGCATAACATTAAAGCCGGTCAAGGCCCTCGAGTCCGCAGCGGGGAAGGTAGCCTCCGGCGACATCTCCTTTGATGCCGATATCAAGACTGAGGATGAACTGGGAAGACTGAGCAAGTTGCTGAAGGAGTCTTCCAGGTCTCTCGGGGGCACCTTCATGAGGATGCGAGACCTCTCGGGGAGAATATCAAGGGTGGCTGAGGATGTCGAACGGGATGCGGAGAAAGTCGTAAGAGGTGCCGATGTGGAAGCGGAGGCGATTGTCAATATATCGCACTCTGTTGGGGAATTGAATGCGGCCGCAACCGAGATCTCGGAGAACATCGATGGACTTGCGACCTCGGCAGAGGAGACATCCGCCTCCATGGAAGAGATGGTATCGAGCATCGGCAGGGTCAACACAAGTATCCATGAACTCTCCTCGGCTGTGGAGGAAACATCATCTTCTATCGAGGAACTCTCCGCAACTATCCGTGACGTGGCTGGCAACGCGGAAGGCCTGGCGGCCGCGTCGGATGAGACCCTCTCGGCCGTATCAGAAATAACGGTATCCGTTAAGGAAGTTGAGCAGAATGCAAAAGAGGCCGCCCGCCTGTCGGGAAAGGTGACCAGCGACGCAGCAACGTTCGGTATGACTTCCGTGGAGAAGACCATAGAGGGCATGAGGAAAATTAAGGCATCAGTGGAGCGTACCGATGACTTGATTCGAAAGCTCGGAGGCAGATCGGATGAGATCGGCAAGATTCTCACCGTCATTGATAACGTGACAGACCAGACGACTCTCCTTGCTCTCAATGCCGCGATCTTAGCTGCTCAGGCAGGAGAACACGGAAAGGGGTTTTCCGTGGTTGCTGAAGAGATCAAAGACCTTGCGGAGCGGACTGCGTTATCGACCCAGGAGATCGCGTCACTCATCCAATCAGTTCAGCTTGAAGTGAAGAACGCCGTCGAGGGTATGCGGGAAGGTCTCGCTTCTGTGGAGGATGGCTTCAGATTGGCAAATGAGGCAGGCGACACCTTGCGGAAGGTTCTGCAAAGTGCAAAGCAGTCCTCAGAAATGTCGTATTCCATAGAGCGTTCTACTTCAGAACAGGCAAAGGCTGCAAATCTCGTTGCAGCAGCGATGGAGCGCGTAAGGAACGGAACAAACCAGATTGCCAAGGCCACAGCAGAGCAGTCGAGAGGGGCGGTCCTCATAATAAAGGCGACGGAAAAGATGAAAAAAGTATCGGGACAGGTGATCACGGCTACCAAAGAACAGACGATCAGCAGCAAGCAGATTTCCACGGCCATGGATCTTGTCGCCGAAAGGAGCGAGCAGATGTCACGGTCGCTGGCCGAGCACAAAATAGGTTCGCAGAAGATCCTGAGCACCGTTGAGGGCATGAAGGACATCCCCGCAGAGAATAGGAAAATGGCGTTTGCTATCGGCAACACGATCAGGGATCTACAAAAGGACTCAGAGCTCTTAAAGATGGAGATGCAACGGTTCAAGTTTTACGAGGAGAAGAACGCCGGCGCTATTGTGAAGTTTGGTATCTTGCCCGTCGAGTCGCCGGCAGTGATGTTTAGGAAATTCTCTCCTCTTGCTGATTACCTCAGCAGGAAAATCGGGAAGACCGTAGAACTCAAGGTAGCGATTGATTTTGACGGTGCGTTAACGGATCTAGGGCATAAGGCAACGCATGTGTGCACCCTCGGTCCGACGGCATACATCGAAGCAAATAAAATGTATAACTTAAAGGTGATCGTTAAGGGCTTGAGGGACGGTAAGCCATACCATCGCGCTGCGATCATCACACGGGCAGCCTCGAGTATACTATCCGTAAGCGACCTTAAGGGAAGATCTTTTGCCTTTGGTGATGTCAAGTCAGCTTCAGGCCACGTTACTCCCCGGCTGATGCTTAAGGATGCAGGGATAGAGCTCGACGACCTGAAGTTCCATCATCACGTTGGATATCACGACGAGGTCGCTCGTGCGGTATTAAAAGGGGATTTCGATGCAGGGGCGGTCATTGAGTCAGTAGGTCAGCACTATCGGGATCAGGGGCTGCGGATTCTCGCTTACTCCGATGAGATTCCCGAATGGAATATCTGTTCGAACAATTCTCTCGATGAGAGGGACATCTCTCTTATGAAGAGCGCCCTGCTTTCTCTCAATGGTTCCACGGCTGAAGACAGCGCGGTACTGCAATCCATAGATGAACACTACACCGGTTTTGTTGAGGCGGAAAACAAAGATTACACCGGTATCAGGACAAAGATGGAACGATTGGGCATGATATAAATGATCAGGGAGCTGCGGATGCAGATAGTAGTATCTGTTTAAATACACATCCGCAATGCCTTCCACTACATAATAAAAGGAAAACAAGGAGAAATCGCAGATGATAGCCATCTAGAAACAGAAGTTGGAGTTCCGTTTCGGTTAAGCATCGGCTGAGGGCATGGAAGAGTTCGGATCTGTCTGCCATAAAGGGGCAAGTTACGAAAGAACTTACAAACTCGTGAAAGTGATTTACCCATAACAGCCTTCAATACCTCAGTACCCGCGGGTAGATGCTGCTCAATAATATATATATATATGCGATTTGCATATAATTCCTTCTCCCATCGCCTCACCATATCGACCGACACTCCTATCACCTCCCTGGGACGGCCAACAATCTCAGACGGCAATATAGGGAGACACGGGCGGATGAGATAGCCTCGCTCCTTTACACGAAGCGTGGCCTTCGGGACCTCATACCTGAGCTTAAAAAAGACCATTGCTTTCTTAAGACGGTTCACTGCAAGCCCCTCAAGAATGCGGCTCTCCGGTTATCCGATGCGATACAGGCTTATCAGAAAAGCGGCAAAGGAGCGCAAACTATCATATATTTCACGATACTGCAAAAATACCCACAAATCAACGCTTGTGTCCAAGACTAGATCAGGCATGGCTATTCTATTTCCCTTCGTCTGAATCCTCGTTGTCAGGTGCGCGTGTGCGTCGGGACGACAAGAACTGGGCACTTTGCTTTTCGGAGCACATGTTCGCTAACGCTTCCAACGAGGAGATGATAGACGGCTCCGTGTCCGTGTGATCCGATGATAATCAGCTCTGCTTTTAGGTTGTCCGCTTCCTTGAGAATTGTTTCAGCGGTCCTCCCTTGCACCAGCAAAGCAGTTGCTTCCATTCCCATATCACGGAATGCTTGAACCTCTCGCTGCAATGCCACGTGTTCCTTGCGAAATTCTCGAGCTGCCTCGTCGCGCATGCTTTGTGGTCCATGTTCATAGCCGGCGAAGTCAGGATCCGGTGCCGCAACATGGATAAGCCACAACTTCGCG
Organism: Nitrospiraceae bacterium; assembly: GCA_003453735.1. GTDB lineage: Bacteria > Nitrospirota > Thermodesulfovibrionia > Thermodesulfovibrionales > UBA9159 > UBA9159. Next base: position 7,212 of record DMNE01000150.1, read on the forward strand.
GAGAGAAATTCCGCAAACTTCTTAACCTCAGACAACAAGATCGATGTGGCTTGTGAGAAGTCGATAGCAATTATAACCTTCATCAGTCCCTCCTTGTTTGTTGGTGATTGCCATACTTCTTGGCCTTAAGAGGCAACGTTTTATTCAATCCTCCTTTTTCTTAACATTACACATTTTTCTGAATGAAAACAACTGAAATGAGGGGGAGTGCGAATGGCTTTTCCCGGTAATATGGAAACATTGCAATGATGAAAAGCGGCCAAGAAATCTCAAAGACTATGTTCAATATTTTCTCCGTCATTATTTAAACCTGCTGATTACTGGTTCGAAACATTCACTAATTCAGACTTTCCATGAGATACGGGTCTTGCCCACCAATTATGCGATCTTGCGCAAAGACTCGTCGGTGCAGTTATGGTAATAAACCTGCGCATCAGTAATGAATGGGAAGCGCAAACCTTCTCTGCTCCATCCCCAATTGACACGACGACAAAATCCCCCAAGCCTTAATGTGAAAAGGGCACAGGCACTTGACAATACATTACTATCTGATATCCTTGCATTAAGGGACCTCTCAAGAACCTCTCACCGGGAAGGAGAATCCGAAATGACAAAGACCGACCGTAAGACATGGTGCTGCGATTTCCTCATCGGGAAGCGCCTGCAGGACGCCACCGCAAGCCTGCCCGCGGTGACAATGGCTGCAACGGCCGAGTAGGCAAGCGTTTCTACTTTTTCCAAACAGAGCAAAGAAGGCCATCCCATGAAAACAGTGATCGTGACCGGCGGCTCGCAAGGCATAGGAGCAGGTCTTGTGAAGGCCTTTCTGGATCGTGGTTACAATGTGGTAGCGAATTCGCGAAATATCACCAAGTCGGGCGCGTTCGAGGCGTCAGATAAACTCGCGTTGGTCGACGGAAGCATCGCCGAAGCTGCAACGGCAGCGAAGATCGCCGAAGTCGCCAAGAGCAAATTCGGATCGATCGACGCGCTCGTCAACAA
>DMNE01000150.1:8255-8434 GCA_003453735.1 Nitrospiraceae bacterium
CAAGCAGATGTTGGCTCAGAAGACTGGCGGAAGCATCGTCAATATCACGACGACGCTGGTAGATCACCCGATCGCCGGAATAAACTCTGCGGTTCCGATGATCACGAAAGGCGGCCTTGCGGCCGTCACGCGGAGCCTGGCAATGGAATACGCTCAACAGGGCATACGCGTGAACGCCG
>DMNE01000150.1:8471-18459 GCA_003453735.1 Nitrospiraceae bacterium
TCATCCGGACGATTGTGATCATTGTGGTGTCCTTCTCTATCTCGGTCAGTATGGCCCTTGCGGGGCAGGATAGGTTCGGGCTAAAAGCACCGAACGGGGTAGCGTTTTCTGAGTTCAGAGGATATGAAACATGAATGTCGCAGTGAGCGAGATCGAAGATGCGTTGAAGGTTATCCTGGGGAATACCGTGATGATAAACGCATATAAGGAAGGCATTCCCGACCACTTTGACGTTACTTGCCGCTATATCTCGATGGTGGTTTGTATCTCATCNNCCGTTCGGCACCTATGTGGAATCGGTGCAGACGGGCAATCTGCTTTTTCTATAGTGTTATTGTTGGATTATAAACCTCTCCGTAGCCGTGCTACGCGTGAGCAGAAATGCGATTGGAGGATCTATGTCGATAATGCGTGTCGTGCAGGTTTCTCACCCGAATGGGCCCCTTGAACTCGTTGAACGCGAAATCCCGGAGCCCCAAGCCGGATCGGTAAGAATCAAGGTTCAAGCGTGCGGCATATGCCACAGCGACTCTTTTACAAAAGAGGGAACATTCCCTGGCATTCATTACCCGCGCATCCCCGGACACGAAATCGCCGGAATGATCGATGCGGTCGGATCGGGTGTTGCCGGATGGTTACCTGGACAGCGGGTCGGAGTCGGCTGGCATGGCGGACATTGCGGACACTGTGATTCCTGCCGCCGCGGTGATTTCGTTACCTGCCAAACCGCTGCCGAGGTGCCAGGCATCACATATGACGGCGGCTACGCCGATTACATGATCGCTCCCGCCGAAGCTCTGGCGCTGATCCCCGAAGATCTTTCGGCCGTGGAGGCAGGACCGCTTATGTGCGCCGGGATTACCACTTTCAACTCTCTACGGAACAGCGGTGCGCAGCCCGGCGATGTTGTTGCCATACTGGGCATAGGCGGGCTCGGCCATCTGGGAGTTCAGTTTGCCGCGAAGATGGGGTTCAAGACCGTTGCAATAGCACGAGGGGCGGACAAAGGGCCACTAGTTAGGGAGCTTGGTGCGTGGCATTACATTGACAGTCAGAAGGAGGATCCTGCGGCCGAACTGATCAAGCTGGGAGGCGCCAGAATCATCCTGTCAACCGCAACAAGCGGCAAAGCCGTGAGTGCCGTTCTGGGTGGTCTGGGAATCAATGGCAGGATGATCATCGTCGGCGTTGCTGAGCCGTTCGAAGTTTCTCCCATTACGCTCATCGGAGGACGCAGGTCGATCGTAGGCTGGCCCGCAGGCAGGTCGATCGACTCGCAGGATACACTGCGCTTCAGTGCGCTGACCGGCGTACGGTCTATGAATGAAGTCTTTCCGCTGGAACGCGCCGCTGAGGCTTACGAGCGTATGATGAGCGGCAAGGCGCGGTTCCGAGTCGTTCTAAGAACAGGGCACTAGCCACCTCTTCTCACAAGCGGTACTGCTACTGAACCTTGAGGAGAAAACAACGTTTGCGATTACCGGAATCACCAGAAACGTTGCGCTACATTCTTGGATCTGATGGAAAAAATAAATGCATGTCCACCTGGCATCGTGCTTCCGTGCTCGCGACTACTATAGCTCCGACTTTGAAACAGACTTGATGAGGACGGCGCCTATTTCTGCCTATGTCAGGCCAATGGAATGCCTGCGTAGGTCGTGAGGCGCCTTCTTGTCACTTGATCCCTCACCTCAAAAGGGATTGCGCCCTAGCAAGATATTCTTCCGCAATGTCAAGATCCTGGTGACAGCGCTTCACCCATGCCTCGCCCCAATAAAAATTACAGCTGGTCTCCGCGCGGAGCAGGTGCCACATACTCTCCTCGAGTTGACGATACACTTCTGGATCGTAAGACCGAACCTCGCCAGCACGCCACCGTGCCCCATGGACTGCGGCACTTACGGCTTCAATTCGTGCGAACGCGTCTTTTTGGGCTTGTGAACCGGTCCATTGCACGAAATCAGCCCCTTGATGCCATCCAGTATTCCACGCCCCCGTCCTGACGTTAACAAGACCCTGGGTTCCGTGTCGATTCAGATACTCTTCGATAAAGACCGGATGAAGGAGGGTGTCTCCGGCGCGTACATGGTCGAGCATCTCACGGTAGAAGACCCCCCAGAAATTTGCTTCTGGCGCGACGTTGCGGAACCATCCCCCATTGTCACCATCAGTTGCGGTGATAACCAGGGGCGGGAAGTCGCACCATTTGGTACGTTCCCGCACTTCCCGCTCAAACCAGCTGTACTCCATGCCTGACTCCTGCGCGTTCGACAGCTCGCGGTCACGGACAACGACGATGATTTCCTCCCCGCCATACTGGGCCACGTGAGGACGGTATCTGACCTCTTCCCATCGCATCGGGGTCAGCGGTTCCACATACTCGCTATCCACAACCACATAGCGGTAGCCCAGTTGTTTTAACAAAGGGATAAGCTCCATGGTAAAGGCCATCTCAGGCGGCCAAAACCCGGCGAATTCCCGCCTCCAGAATAGATGACCGCCTATCCCAAACCAGCGGTTTAGATGCTCTTTTCGGTCTGCGGGCGGGATAAGTGGCATAACCGGATGGTAGTAAGCGGTGCCAAGAATCTCGAAGATTTGCCGGTTCTGAAAATGCCATAGGAGGGAACCACAGTCGACAATCCCGTAGACGTGGTGCTGGAAATCAGGGTTGGATAACGTTTCGAGTAAGGTCCCGGACAAGGAGAGATGTACGCGAGCGATGTCCGCAAAATCCCAAACCGACCGCGGAATACGGTCCAAAGCGAAAAGGATCTCCCGCCCTTCCCAGTTTTTCTCATTCAGCAGGATCTCCAGATTTCCTGACGGCTGATGCAGATTGAGGATTAGCGCATGATACATTGAATTCATGATGTGTCCTTTCGTTCTCCGAAGACTCTACGATGGAGTTATGCAAGCACAACTCCATCAGTGGACACTAACACCTTTTTCCATGGTTGTGGTAAAAGGAGATTCCTATAAAAGCATAGCACAAGGAGCGGCAATTCCACAATTGACGTACAAAGACCAGGGTCATGTCAAGCATCATCATAACGTCTCGGTCAAGGCCGCGCGAGGAACAGCGGGCTAGGAAGCCGTTGTTGTGCTCGCTCTGTTCCATAATGGTCGAGACATGGTTATTTACGATATGTCTCCCAACGCTTCGACAGTTCCTTGACCTCGGTCTGTGAAGCTATTCCGAAACGGTCCTGCGGCCAGAATCCTATCGTTTATTGAAATCCCTAAACCCTGACCTTTCGCGCAAGTCCTTTGATGCTTCGGGTTGGGATTGCACCCGTTAGAAGTGGGGCCGGTGGATTGACGGAATCCTTAAAAAAGATAAATTAGTGCTTGATGTCGTCTACATACAAGCAAAGCGCTGGGATACCGATTCGCTGACATGCGCAGTACTCGAGATTATCAGTTTTCTGTCTACGATACAGGGTACGACTGCAACTAAACTACCACCACCAGAGGCGGTGGGTTTTGGGCCATATATAAGTGTTCTTCTTTGACATTTGGCCAGCAACCGATAATTGACCATGTTCAAAGCGGGCTTAGGCAATTTCTCATGGTTATCCCGACGGATATGAATCAACAGGTAGAACCATATTACTTGTACCACCACCAGAGGTGGTGGTTTAAGCCGATTAATCAACAATCAGCGAGAGAGTATGCTATGCGGTATGCGTGTAGAACTTCACACATTTATGAGCCAGATTTTCAATATGAAACTGTCTCCGACTTCAGGATAGTTTGGGATAACTGTTTCCATGTCGAAAAAAGGTGCCCGGGCCATCGAGGGTGATAGAGAAGTATTCAATGGCCCAAGCATTCGGGAGGCTTCTTTAAGTCTTTCGATCCATCTATATATTGGCTTTAAAAGCAATCATCTAATTCCTAGCGCATCTCCCCGTGTTTCTCGCACGACGGGAACATTCCCTTTCCGCCATCCATCATTCCTTCCATCATGGGATAGTCCATGTTGGCATACGCTCCGGCATCTCTTTGAATTTTTTTCCTCTGGTCAGGCGTCAGTTTTGATTTGGCTTCTTCCGTAGCTCTAATGAGAGAAAGCTGTATTTCAGTCTTTAGAGTCTCTATCTGGTTAAGTTTCGCCTCAACCGTCTTCATGTTGACAGGATCTTTATCAAGAAGCTCTTTGAGCTCGATTCCGGCGACATGCTCATCGGCCCTCTTCCTAATCATCTCCTTCATTACCCTGTCCTTGATCTCCTTTATCGCTTCTTTCTGTTTATCGTCAAGTCCGAGGGCCATGAGCCTCCTCCACATGGGATCTTCTTCGCCCATCATTCCCGCACCTGGATGTTTCATTCCTCGCATCGGGGGCATGGGCATACCTTCTCCCGCTTTTCCCATGGAGCTGCCCATCTCCGCATATGCATTGTATACGCCTGCAAGTATTATCATGACGCTAAATAAACTGCTGACAAGTCGTTTTTTCATCGTTCTTTCCTTTCATTGAACTTCATTTCTTGACTAAGCGCTGTCAGTGATGTCACTACCCGTTCTGTGGTCCACCCAGTGGCTGTACTCTCGGGCCGCGGAGACCACTCTCTGGCGCTGCTACCGGCTGGCCGTCGATTTTCTCGCAGGTAGCCTTCATTTTTTCCCCACGGGGAGTTGTAATTTCCACCTTGGCCCCTTCGTCCTTGTCTTTGCATACCTCAACTTCTGCCGGAAGAGGTCCCGGGGGAAGCCCCATGCTGGAACTGCGACCCTCTAACGCTCCAATTGCCGACACGACCGCGGAAGCAGTTCCAATGAGCAAAAGTAGGATCTCCGCCGCCCTGATTATGTGCCTGTTCATATTCATCACCTCCTTTTTTGCCTTCGGTATCCTGAGAGACTGCCGTCTTTCATGAATTCAGATTAGCAAACGAATGTGGCACAAATATGGAAGAAATGAGGAAATTTGAAGAGGACCGCAAAGAGAATGCATATTCTTTGGTAATGCGAGTAAAATAGAGAAATGAAGATCGGCATTACGCATAGGCTATTTCTTTCGATTCTCGCCGCTACCAGTCTGGCACTGCTGTGCATGTTCATCATCATGCAATGGAATATTAACCGAGGATTTCTCCAATATCTCAACTCNNTATAACTCCTTGGAGCAGGGTAGATTGGAACAGTTGGTCGGAAAGCTGGAACAAGCGTATGTCGAGCATGGAAGCTGGGATTTTCTACGGGAGGATCCAAGGCTCTTTTATGTCATGGCTGAGCAGTCCGGTGATATCGCTACAGCAGGACAGCCGAAGGAACTCAATAGAACAGATGCTCCTCCTTTTCCTCCATCGGGGCCACACCGATCAAGGCTACCCTTTATTGTTATTGATGCAGGCCGAAACCCTCTCGTTGGTAATCTTACAGACGCTGATGAATCGAATTTTAGACCCATTGTCTGCGGTGGCAAGACTGTTGGCTATATAGGGCTCATGTCACCAAGACATTTTCTAAGTCCCCCCCAGCTGGAGTTCCTAAAAAAGCAGAAATTAGCTCTAGTCCTTGCCGCATTGGGTATGGTGTTGGTGGTTGTGATACTCTCCATCCCCCTTGCAAAACGCTTAGTCTGGCCGATTAAGGCTATGGCTGCGGCAACCCATGATCTTGCATCAGGGGATTATTCCGTTCGCGTCCCCATCTCCTCATCTGACGAGTTGGGCCAGCTTGCCCGTGACTTCAATGCGATGGCCTTGACTCTTGAGAAAAATGAGAAGGCTCGACGTCAGTGGGTCGCCGACATCTCGCACGAGTTACGGACTCCTTTGTCCGTGCTGCGGGGCGAAATCGAGGCACTCCTCGAGGGTATCCGCAACATCACTCCGGATGCCATCCGTTCACTTCATGCAGAGTCGCTTCGGTTAAACCGTTTGGTAGAAGACCTTTACCAGATCGCGCTTTCCGATCTCGGCACGTTGACTTACCGCAAGGAGGATATTGATCTTGCTGAGGTTCTCAATGATTCCATAGAATCTTATCGTGCAGACTTCGTTCGTAAAGACATCACGCTCACAAAAGACGTTTCACCGTCAGCAAAGATCATCGTCTTCGCTGACGCCGAGCGGATGCACCAGCTCTTTGGCAATCTCATCGACAACTCCCTGAAATACACTGATGCGGGGGGGGAACTCATCATCCGTTTGACTTGCAGCGACGGTCAGGCGACGGTTGACTTCAAAGACTCCGCACCCGGAGTTTTGGATGTGGAATTGGATAGACTGTTCGACCGCCTCTATCGGGTAGAAGGGTCTCGCAGCCGGTCATCTGGCGGCGCAGGCCTCGGCCTGGCAATCTGCAGAAATATCGTCGAGGGCCATGCAGGGACAATCGCTGCGCATCCTTCGCCGTTGGGAGGCGTTCTGATTAGGGTTACCATATCAGTTGCCGGAGGACGCTCATGAGCGGGAATATTCTTATTGTTGAAGACGAACCGAAACTGGCGAGTTTGCTCTCTGATTACCTGAGAGCATCCGGGTTCGAACCTTTTTGTCTTTCAAACGGTGCCGAGGTCGTGCCTTGGGCACGGGCGCATAAACCCGACCTTATCCTCCTAGACTTGATGCTGCCGGGACGTGACGGCATGGAGGTCTGCAAGGATATTCGTACTTTCTCACACGTCCCGATATTAATGGTTACCGCCCGGATCGAAGAAATCGACCGTCTGCTGGGGCTTGAACTTGGCGGCGATGACTACATTTGTAAGCCGTTTAGCCCTCGTGAAGTCATCGCACGAGTCAAGGCTGTTTTGCGCCGGACGCGCGATGGACAGACGATTCAGGCCAAAGGGCTCGTTCTCGACGGACATCGTTACCGGGCGACACTCAACGGCCACGACCTTGAGCTCACTGCCGTTGAGTTCAAGCTGCTGCAGTTCCTAGTCGACAATCCCGGACACATCTTTGGGCGTCAACAACTTATGGACAAGATCTACCCTGACGAACGCATCGTCACCGACCGCACCATCGATAGCCATATCAAGAAATTACGGAGGAAGATCGAAGCCGTGGGAACCCAAACAAAGCTCATCCACTCAGTTTATGGCGTGGGTTACAAGTTCGAGCCGGACTCACTATAAAATGTTCTCGTTTTCTCTCACCACGCTGATTTAACACTCTCAATTTATTGGGACTTCCACCTGGTATAAGAAATTGCAACTATTCTAAACTACCAGAAGAACTGGCATTACCTTGAAGGAGGAGCCATAAAGGCTGGGCCTATAGGTTCTTTGATCGTTTCGCGGAGGATAGCATCAATTGCCTGCTTCGCCTGATTATTAAGTGACCAGCCAAACACATCGTCTAACACCCCCAGTTGATCAGGACGGCGAGCGCCCCATATCGCAATATCGATATCTTGATCCAGGATCCAACGAATGGCAAGATGAATTATCCTTTTGTTGTAAGTAGTTTGAGCAAAATGATCGAGCAATTCAACTGCTCTCAAGTACTCACCGTAGCGGGGCTCCATAAACTTAGGGTCGATCTTCCTTAAATCGTCGCCCTTGAAGGCGGTATCGCGTCTCATTTTTCCTGATAATAGCCCCCGGCATAGAGCACCATATGTGAGCAGGGTGACATTGTGTTCTTTGCAATAGGGCACAACATCCCTCTCAATATCCCGCTCAAATAAATTATATGGAGGTTGACAGCTGTGAAGAGGAGCTACCTTGCGGAACTGACCCATTTGCTCGGTGGAATAATTGCTGACCCCAATGGCTTTGATCTTCCCCTGTCTGTACAGCTCATACATGGTTTCCGCTGTTTCCTCGATTGGAACCATGGGATCAGGCCAGTGCAATTGATAGAGGTCTATATAATCGGTCTGAAGCCTCTTGAGGGAATCGCCTATTTCTTTCCAGATTCGTTGTTTCGATGAGTTGCGGTAAGGTTTTTCATTCCGCCATTCTAATCCAACTTTTGTAGCGATGATAACTCTTTCACGATGTCCATATTGCGCAATAGCTTTTCCAACGATTTCTTCTGAACGTCCAAACCCATATACTGGTGCCGTATCAACTATGTTAATACCTCGATCAAGGGCCGAATGGATGGCAGCTATTGATTCCTCCTCGTCGGTCCCACCCCACATCCATCCTCCGATGGCCCAGGTACCCGAGCAGATACGTGAGGCTCTTAAACTTGTACCGCCAACTTCTATAAATTCCATATGTCCTCCTTCATTTCGACATTAAACTTCCTATTCATAGGCTCCTTCAGTGTCTTGTGCATGATCCAACGCGAAGAGCTTCCTGTCACCTCTACCGCGGGAGCAGCCAAGATCTACTTGCCGAGCTATTCGAGGACCTTGAAAAGCGAAACACTCGAATTTATGATCACTCCTCCGAAAGGTTGGTCTAACTCCAGTACCACAAAGAGCGCACTCGCGGCCGACAACGCGCAGGCAGACATGACAGCAATTACCGTCGTATTGCCCAGAGGTGAACAGGCCAAAGTTGAAAAAGATAATGTAAGCCAAGAGATCAACAGGACGATGAGCGGCATCGGGAACGAGCGTTGCGTCACCCGTTGGATGAGGAGCAAGCGTGCTTGGGTAATCTCACCAGTGATCTGTAGGGCTTGCGACTGAAGCCGGCGTTGGTCGTCGTCTCGTGCGGAAAGTTGCCGGATTTTTTCGTCACAATTGTCAATTCCGCTCTGTGCTTGACCAACCTCCTCAAGCACGATCGAGGTTTTCTCTATCGGCCAGATCCGCTTGATTGTGGTAATGACAATGCGGCGCAGAATATGCCGCGCTTCTTTCGTTTCGGGCGCGTATCGGGCCATGGTGCGGTCAAGCAAGACAATCTTCGAGCCCACCTGATCGAGCCCGCTTTTCACCGTGTCAAAGGGACCCTTTGCCGAGGCAATCAGCAGACTGAGGACAAGAGCCGCCATCGTTGCGATCATGCTAGTCCCTAGCTTCATGACATCCCTTGAATCAGCGCTCAGATGNNAAAAGCAATTACAGACATTGCAATTGCGCTCATAATGCGCCTTCCTTTCTTGATGCTTGGCACTATTCATATCGCCACCGAAATCTTTTTCGTGCTTCTTTAAAAACAAATATTGTTTTTACGAACTTTCTAAATCTCGATATAGGTCCAAAGGATGTTCTGTAGACTGTTGCAAGCGCTGGCTCCGTTCTCTGCGCATCGGTTACGATCTTGGTGCAACATTGTCGGCACCTTTTCCCTTTTTAGTTACCTTGTATCATGGATAGGAGGGATTGTCAAATTATGTTGGGTTATGCTAAATCATTGACAGTTTCCAGTACAGAAAGTAAACAAAATTCTCTCAGGATGGAAGAGGATACATTTTTTCGATATACTTTCATAAGAGATCGCCCAAGAGAGGCAGAACTTTGAATGGGAAAGGGAAGGATATGGCAAGAGCGAAAATGTTAGGGATGAATTCCTCGTTTTTTATAAGAACGATAGCAATTTGCGTGTGTGCTCCTTTGTTGTTGCTTGGTTGTTCAAAAACGGAACTAACAGGCTGGAAAGTACTCCAGGAAGATTCATATCACAATACATTCTCTTATGATACAAAGAGCATAAAACATACTTCTGAGAACAGCATAGTGGTGTGGGCCAAAAGTAACGCCGCCAAGTATTTGTACGAAATAGATTGCAAAAACAGAAAAGCCCGTCTTCTTCAGGAAGATGAAAGATCTTCTTCAAGTCCGCAGTGGTTCGACGTTGTTGGACACTCCGGAGATGAATTGCTTTATAATGCTGTATGCCCCTAACTCTGTAGTGGCCATCGCCTTGGCGATATAAAATCTCGCTTTCTCGGATGAAGGGATGCCATCGTATTGGACGGGCGCCGAAACCTCCAACGGAGTCTTGCCCAAGATCTCTTTTCGGGAGGCGAAGCGGTAGATTTCCACCGCCGCTGGATTGCAGTCGATGTATTCGAAGGTCGCCGCGTCCATCACCACGATCGGAATCCGTGAGCTTTCGAACACT
>DMNE01000010.1:0-2301 GCA_003453735.1 Nitrospiraceae bacterium
CTCCTCTGAGTGCCCTGATATCTGCACCTGTATGTTCCTTCTCTGTTCTCGAATCGAAGACTTTCACATCCTGACTTTTGCCCTTCGCTATTTTCACCATTTCATCGGTGGTGGCTGTCCTGCTTTTCACAACATTCGCCTTGAAGGTTACCGACGGTAGCTTTTTCTCGGCCTTATCGAGGGGTTTGCCAGCTTCCACCCGCGCCTCTATGCCACCATTCAGAAGATGAACCTTACCATGGCCGAGATACTCAAGACACCAAAATGCAACGGAGGCACTAGTAATAAGTTTAGCGTCAGCATATACACCAACATGTACGTTCGTGCTCACCCCGGCATAGCCCAGAATCATCTAGGGCATGAGCGTGAACTTCCACATAGCCCCCGAAGGTTTAGTGGGGGGTCGCTGACGACAACAGTACAGTTCAATTGCGGAGAGATCAACAGAAGCGGAGCGCAAGAAAAAAATAAAAGCAATGGAACCACGAAAGAACTGAAATTATTAATCCCGATCAGGAGGCACCCAAAGGGTGCCTCCTGGCAGTTGCCCGGGGTTATTTCTCCACTGGGTAGTTCTTTGTTGCCGCGTTCTGTATGGCCTGCTGCATCAACTGAGCGCCGAGATAACCCTTGATCCACGCGGAATGACCGAACTGCATTGTACGTGCGTCATAACCAAGGACCCTTAATGCAACGATAGGAAGATTCTGAGTCTGACCGGTGACACACACAAGGATTAACTTCTTGTCCTTCGGAAGCTTCTTGAGATTATCCGGCTTCAGTATCTCATTGTATGGAATGTAAATAGATCCCGGTATGCGTCCGCCCTGCTGTCCAGGTGGACTTGGCCTCACATCCACTATTAGGAAATCCTTCTTTTTGGCCTTTATCCAAGCATCAACATCATCAGGCTTGACCTGCCAGTGTCCTTCTGCAGGCCCCTTAATAAGGACTTCATTGAATTTCTNNATTTCTTTACCCAATCTTCGGCTGCATAGGCTGGGACCACCAAAGCAAATGCAAGAATTGCCACTATGCCATATCCGCACAATCTTTTCACGAACCTATCCTCCTTTTTTCGAAGTACTTTACTTTGAAACACCTATTTATCATCTTTATCATCGCCTCTCCTACGATCCCATTAGAGGATAACAATCTTGTCGGTCTCATGGATCATGACTGCATTATTATATTGGCTACCACAGACGATTTCCGGGGGGATGCCTTCTGAGGAAATCTCCGTTTTCTTGGCACTATGATCACAGAAACTCATCGAAACACCATCCATACCGCATAAGCTCCTGAAAGTCGTGTCACCGAGGAGCTTTGTACCCTCATCCATATTGAATATCGTAATCTCGTGTCCCTTTGCACGGGCAGCCTTCGCAAGTCCCAAAATGTGTTCACGGTGCTTATTCGTATTCACCAATATCCCAAGTTTCATCGTTATTTCCTCCCGTTCAGTGTGTTTACCCTTTCGCTCATCATTTCAGATCAAGGCAAGAGATTCAGGAACNNCAAAAACTTTCTGACACTTTCTGACCACGATTTTTATATCGGGTTTCCCCTACCAAGAAATTACTTTATCATGGGAGAAGATGAGGTCCACAATCTGATCATAATTCTTGTTTTCCTTCAAGTTCACTACTGCCACCTTATTGAACTTCATTTGCTCTTCCATGATCTTCTTCAACGTTTCGTCAGGCTCCTGTTTTATAAGGTATAGAATTTTCACATCCTCGCCTCCCTTATTTTCTTTATTCTTTAATATGGCAGTATATGGTCATAGTCAACGAGTTTCCGCGCAATCTCTTCAGTAGAGAGATATTCCATGTTTTCGTTGCCCTTGTAATTGGTAAAGATTTTCATGTCCAAATCGTGTATGGTTTCCAGATTCAGGGCATTTTCTTCGGTCTCAGCGACTTTGCTGTCAAGCAGATAGACATCAATGATATCATCGAGAAGGGTTAGCCCCACAGCCATTCTTAAGGCTTCGGACTGTCTCTCCCTGACAAGTACAGCTACCTTCTTCGCCATGCAACCTCCTCATGAGCATATGTCTGAATAGATCTACAGATGAATGTCAGCGCTATGGATCACTCTTGGTGTAAGGCAGAAACATGTAACTGCTATAGAGCTACGAACCTTTATCCCTCCATTGCAACCGGTCATAAGGATAACCATTCGGAATTCCTTATGGGAAACTATCGGAACAGGGGGACACGCAAACAATGAAACAGTATCCCCCTGCTTACCTCAGTACCCTGGCGCCACCTTTTTCGCAGGCGCCTTCGTAGCCAC
>DMNE01000010.1:2313-9412 GCA_003453735.1 Nitrospiraceae bacterium
GGTCAGATTGTTGCCGTCGATCTTCGTGATCTTGCCTGTTACGGGCTCAGCGGCGAATGCAAGACTGACAATGCCGAGCGCAAATATCACTGCCACTACTACTACGAAAAGCCTTTTCATCATCATTCCCTCTCACCTCCTTCCTATGGTTCCCTGGGATAGGGAACATGATCTCTTTTCTCCGGCGGTTTTCTCTCTTTAGGCCTTACAGCGATGAAAAGTATTCCATTTGAGTCAGCGTCCCCTTCGGAAAGGGCAGTCCGGTCATTCTCATTGTCTTAAAAGGATTTCTCAATTCACAACCTGCCCACAGCACTCCTCAAGAAATTCCACCTTAGTAATATAAAACAATACCGAAAAAAAAGAACAATAAAAAAGCCTTATCAATCAATAAGTGGGCTTTATGAATTGAGTCTTGAAAAGTTACATACTTAAAACACTAAAAACTGCAGGCTCAAAAACGGTTTTAAGTCCTATTGTTCGTTCTTCTGCATTCAATACGGACAGCGTGTTGCTAGAGGCTCCTTCAACATTTGCTGGCTTTCGATGTCCTCTGTCCTTAAATTAGCAACGTCTCTTCGAAATTAACTGCCCTTTTCTGTCATCCTTCTGATTAAAATATCCTTAAGATAATGGACGGCGGTATAACTTTCTGAGGCCGCCGAACTGCCTCCGTCAAGGCTGCGGGAGCAACAGGATTTGGGCCATGGTTACTTAGGAGCGTGAAGGTCATGCTTGATTTCTTAGAGGAGTTCTCCTCTGCGCTCCTGGTGAAAGCGGCAAAGTCCGAGGCAATCGGGCAGGCACTAAAGCCGAGGGATGTGTTGTCTGCAGGCTGACGCATTTGTTATAAGATTACTATGAGGGAAAAACACTCTTCGAAGGATAAACTTAATCCTGTCCCTGCTATCCTTGTGAAGAGCTACATAACAGATGCAAGCAATTTGCTTAACACCGTCCCCTGTGATCCTCCCCTTTCCTTTAATACATCGCCTGCAAATCCTGTTCGCCAAGGGGCTCTATCCCTGCTTGGCAGGCCCTTCTTGAAGCGGGGATATACCAGAAAAACACTGTCTTTGTTATAATGAAGAAATCGTTCTCCTTTGATTCCGGCACACTGAACTGCATAGGAGACGAAGATACTTAAGTGAGAGCAGATTTGTCGGGTAAAAGACGCAAAGACTTGAGAGAAACCTGATTCTCTTAGTGACTGAAAGGGACATTTGGCGTGCAACATATATTATTGTCGGTCTTCATGCTGAGTTTTCTTTTGTTCCTTTTGATTGCAGGGGCGCTCTCCCCTCTGTGGATTCGCAAGGAACAACCCCGAGTCTTCTATGCCAGAATCTTCAACTGGTTTACCCTTGGCGGCGGAATAATCCTTGTCAGCGTCGTTATATGGACAGGCTTAATTGACTATCTCATCGGCAGGACTGAATCTCGGACGCTGGTCGCGCTGGCTGTGTTTTTTTCCATCATCGTAGTCGGCACCGGCAGCAATATGCTCTATGAGTTGTCTGTCAAGAGGCACATGGAACCGCTCGGAGCAAAGAAACTCAGGCAGCGCTATCCCGATTCCCCCTGGAAATGGAGTAAGCGGTGGCAGAGCAACAGGATTGAATATTCCGACAAAAACGAGATTATCTTCAGTTATCTTATTACGGCAATGATCATCACTGGAATAGTACTGAGCTTTCTTTTGAATACGGAGGAGATTCTCAAACGTTTCCAGGAAAACCGGATGGACAGTCTTGTCATCCTCTATATTCTTGTCATGGGAGTTCTTTTCTCCGTCAGGTTTGCCATTAGCTCCACTAACAGGTGGAGGAAATTCAAGAGATCTTCCTTCGTGATGTCCACCTTCCCGGCAGTCATTGGAGGAAAGCTTGAGGGTGAGATCCAGACGAGGTGCAGACGTGTTCCCTGCAACGGATTCGATCTGAAACTCTCATGCATTGAAATGGACATCTCCTTTCGGAAATCTATCCATAACATAACGGAAACGGTTCTTTGGGAGTCGAAGAAGAAAGTCCAGATCGACAACATTCGAATGGGACCCTGCGGAATTTCATTTCCGGTCTCCTTCAATATTCCGGTAAACACAGAGGAAACTGACACTGTATCACGCGACAGGAGGATTCATTGGGTACTAAAAGCGCATGGTACTGGCGACGAACATTGTCTTTCTGCAGTCTTTAAGGTCCCCGTTTTCAGGGTAAGAATTGAGCATCTTGACAACAATCTCACTTCCTCCCGCTGTTGATCCCTTTATTGGATGCAACAATATCATATCGATCTCATTCACAAAAAAGAGCCACCTTCTTGTCAATAGGTTAGCCCCAAGTATCGTCCTGATACTAAATTTATTCTGTTGCCCTGACGAACTTGAAATAGACCATTACCCAGTTGCCGAGCATGATCGAAATAATTGCCACCAAACTGGCAAGTGACATGGTGGACATTCCTGTAATACCATGACCGACGTTGCATCCTCCGGCGATGGCTGCTCCTACACCCATAAGGATACTCCCAAAGAAAACGGTAACTACCTCCTTTGCCGGCGGCGTCTTCCACTTGAACTCCTTGAGGCCTAAAGCACTTATCCAAGAACCAATAGGAACGGCAAGAATAAAGAAAACACCCCATGTACCCGTGAAGATCCCAATGAAACTGAATTCCCGAAATGGAGAATGAGTACTGTTGGTAAGCATAGAGTAGAATAACTCTCTCAAGGGAGTGGCTATGGCAAGCCCTCTTGGGGCCCCCCCAAAGACAGAAGATACCTCCCAGGCGAGTATGGTCAACAACCCGACAAGAACGCCGGTCAGTCCCCATGAATAGGTGCCCTTTTCGGACTTGCCGAAGTCAGGTCTTCCCTTAAAGACAAAGACCAACATTACAATGGTGAAAACTGCGATTGTGCTCCATTTTGCTATCTGGCCGCCCCCGAAGAGATCCCAAATGGCAGGGTTACTCACTCCAAAGACCTCAAGTCTAAAGCTTTTCAGGTAGTCACGCACGGGACTGAGTAGTCCGTCCGTTGTCATGCCGATACCAAAAAAGAACCCGACGATAGCGATTAAAGCCCCGATCTGGCCCTCACCTAATCTGTAAACAATACCGCTCGCACATCCGCCTGCAAGGACTATCCCGAGACCGAAGAGGAAACCGCCAAGGATATCGGCCATAGGAACAAAAGTCTGACGCATCAGTACCGTTGAAACAAAATGCCCTGCATCCTGATCATAGGTAAATATGAGTCCGGCGCTTTCCAGAATGTTCGTGCCTATTATTGCAACCGAAACGCAAAGCAGATATGCCCTGAAGAACGTGAGATCCTGAATGAATATGATGTCCCTGAATGCCGAATTGAGGCAGAAACGCCCTCTCTGGAGAACATATCCAACCGCAATCCCAACAAGTATGGCTGACAAGGCTGAAATAACACTACCGAATGGCATAAGCGTTCCTCCCGATCATGAGCGTCAAAGTATTATTGTTGTTTCCTACAAATGTAAATACCGAAAATTTCTCCACGGTTCCCTTTTCCTCCTCTTTACAAGAAATAGACAGCCTGTTAATGATCGTGTTAACACTATTTCATAAACGTTTACTTATTACTCGTAATTAGTCGTAAAATACTACGTTTTTACCGTTAAATTGTCAACTCCTTTGTCAAAATAACGCACTAAAGAGACAATCTTGAGCGATGGAAAAACGCCGCTGAGTGATCAGCGGCGTTCCAATGGGCAATGAATTGACAGGCAAAACATCCCAACTAATCTATATCTTCACAGCAGCTCCCTGTACACCATAGACTTCCTTCGAGCCCTCTTCCTTGCCGATAAGAACAGGAACCTTGGATCTTTTCTCCACTTCGCTGGGCAGACACCCTGCAATAAGCCGCAACATTCCCTTATTTCCATTTGAGCCGGTTATAATGAGATCAACCTTCTCATCCTCGGCAACCTTCAGGATCTCGTCGGCCGCGATGCCGTCTCTGATCAAAGTCCTTACGCTGATTAACCCGCAGTCCTCAAATTCCCTCTTATAGTACTTGAGGATCTGCTCCGATTCTCTGTCAAGCTTTTCCTTGTACTCAGTGCCTTTGAGAGACTCCCTCAGCGTTGAAAGCTCAGCATCTCCGAGCATATCAATCATTAAGGATTTCCCTTGCAGCCGCTGAACATGAAGAAGCAACACTTCTTCAGGTGGCCGAACCAAATTCTTAAAAACCGACAATACCGCCTTTGAAGCCTTTGTGTCGTCTACTGCTATCAATACCTTTTTCATATCTCCTCCTTTTTTCTTAACAACAAAATTATGTTTACCTTCGGACAAGCGTTCCCAAGAGAAACAAACCAAGAACGATTGCGCTTGTGACAGAAACAGAAGCGATAGCATCCCTCCAACTGTATGGCTCTTCACAGGTAGACGGTCTTTTTGCAACGAGCACGGGGACTTTGGTGTGTTTCTGTACTTCACGGGTTACAGAGCCGGAGATGACCCTGTTAAGCCCCCTCCTCCCGCTATTACCAAGGAGGATGAGGTCAACGTTTTCTTCAGCCGCAACTTTCACTATTTCATCGCAGGGATGGCCGGTCCGTATTTTCGCTGTGATGCTGACTGTGCCGTTATTCTCCAACTCACTTTTATAGTAATTCAGGATCTTGTCAGCTTTTTCATCTAGGGCATGCTTATGCTCTGTCCCAGCTATAGACTCTTTTAAAGTAGCCATTTCAGCGTCGCCTAACATATCGAGCATCAACGACCTTCCCTGCAGCTTTTCGACATGAAGCAAAATTACGTGTTCCGGCCTCCTTACTAAGTTGTAGAAAGTTGATAACACAGCAGTCGAGGCCTTAGTACCATCCACTGCTATTAGAACCTTATTCATTTTTCCTCCTTTATTTCAATCTTTATATGCAGCTCGTTCTTCTATAGTGCAAATCATATGCCAGATCTATAATAAAGTAAGTTATCTTTTTATATCAGCAAGTTATACAAATGAATCATTATTCTTATTGGGAAATGAGCGTTAATTGGTTAACATTGTTCATTAACATTGTTAACATGAGGCTAAACGGTTAACAGCGGACACCTTTTCTTCTTGCTGGCCATGCTTTTTCCTGCGCTGAACATGTCCCACGCTGAAGAAAAGGAGTACGCAAAGGTGAAAGGAAATCCTTTTACCATGCCCCCTGTATTTATGTTAAGCCGGTAGCTTAGGCTGTTGATGACTCAAGGAAACTCCTCGCAATTACATTTGTTTTAATGTTCTCCTCACAGAAGATATCTTCTCCAGGAAAGATACCTTCAATCCCCTGATTTCTGAAGGTCTTCGGAAATCTTTCAACACGATAAGTTACCGCGTTAGTATTTAGGTTGGGGTTGCTTCACAGCATCCTTCAAGCCCTTCCCCGAGTAAACTCAAGCCGGTAGCTTATCGTGTTGCAGTTCGAACGGAAACATAATAATCACAAGGGTTATTTGGCTTTTCTGAAAAGAAGATATCTTCTTCGATGAAGATACCTTGGAACTGTTAACCCGTAAGGGTTTGCTGAAATATTGCAACACGTTAAGCTACCGGCTTGGGGTAGACTTAGGTATTTTGATGCTTTTGAGCTCTTTGTGTCATCCACTGCAATTAAAATCTTGTTTATCTTTCCTCTCTCCGATCAGAAAGTCTTTACAGCTGTTAAGGTAAAAAGCTAATCCTACGCTTATTTTCCTAAGAAAATTAAAGTATCTAGTAATATCAATGAGTTAACTGAAAAGCTCCCTTTTCTATTTGACCACCATGATCTTAATTTGTTAAACTTTATAATGGATTGTTAACGGAAATTAACAGTTAACAGCAGTAAGTGCGGGGATGAATTGCACAGGGTTTTGAAAGCGTTATAATGGGATGAGTCGAACTTGGGGGAGAAGCTATGGTGATAAAGACAAAAAGAGCATCGTGGGACAAGAGATATTTATAGAAACCGGAAATGAGGGAGGAACTACGGTGAGGGATTATCGGACGGATGGGTATGACCGGTGGTCGAGGGAACAAAGAGGTTATTGAGAAGTACATGAGGAACCGGGGTCGATAAATAAGGCAGCTACAGTTATTTGAGGTCTGCCTTTTACGCCCTAGGCCCTTGGCGCAGGGTTTTTAACACTGCTATCATGCTAGACAAATTATTAAAGGACCCACAGTTTTTGCCTGAAGTTTTCGAAACCATGAGAGATGGCCTTATGGTTATGGATGCTGATGGCAATATTCTGTTCCTCAACAAGGCGGCCGAGGAGATAACAGGCTACAGCAGAGAAGAGGTATTGGGAAAACCGTGCACCATACTCGACAGCGATACCTGCGTGATTTTGACCGAATCGGGGAAAAAGAAAGATTGCAGCATCTTTAAACTGGGTTCTATATGCAACAAAAAGTGCCAGATAAAATCCAAAGATGGAAGAGCTGTCTATCTTCTAAAGAATGCCGCAGTTTTAAAGGACGACAATGGAGAGATAATAGGCGCGGTGGAATCGATGACGGACATCACATCACTCTGTCTAAAAGAAATGGAACTGCAGGGGCTGAAGCAGGAATTACGGCAGGAATACTGGTTTATGGGGTTGTTGGGGAAGAGCACTCCCATGCAGAGACTATACGAGCACATTCGGAATGCTGCTCAGAGTGAAGCCCCTGTCCTGATCGTGGGAGAAAGCGGCTCAGGTAAAAACCTTGTTGCCCATGCAATACATAAACTGAGCAGACGGAAAGAGGGGCCCTTCATGCAGATGAACTGCGCGTCTCTGAATGACCAGCTTCTCGAAAGCGAACTCTTCGGTCACATGCGCGGAGCATTCACCGGCGCCACGACGGCGAAAGCCGGAAAGTTCGAACTCNNCTCGATGAGATCGGAGATATGCCGATGACGATGCAGGTAAAACTGCTCAGGGTCCTTGAAGAAAAAGTGGTGGAGCGCGTGGGAGACCACAAGCCGATTCCCGTAAACATCCGGCTGCTCTCAGCCACGAACAAGGACCTCAACAACTTAATGCATACAGGCAAATTCAGGGAAGATCTCCTTTACCGAATAAATTCCATTGTCAT
>DMNE01000322.1 GCA_003453735.1 Nitrospiraceae bacterium
TGTTACCCGTCGCGGGAAAACCACCGTCTCGAATGCATCCCACAAGACTACGAATATGAGTACGACAGCCATAATTACCGCAAGGATTGACATATCGATTCCTTTGAGGTGCGCCGAAGCGAAAAGTCCGTAACGACAGAAGTGCTGCCTTGAGCAATTCGTTCCGGCTGAATTTGCTTATACATAAATTATATCAAAGGAAGCCAGGGAATTTCGAGATAGGAGCGAAACATCAATAGATTATCCTGATCGTATGTATATTATCATCCTCTGAACACATTAATTTTCAACTCGAAATCCTCAGAAAATTGATTTTCCTGAACCCGGCAATCAAACAGAAGATAAATCATCACAATTTCAAGTAACTTCCAAGTATAGATTTAATGTATGCTAAACTACTATTTATGATAATATTGTAAGTAAGGTCTTCCGGCGTTTTTTTGAAATTGGGATATAGCAATTGCGGTAGCTGCAGCGAAAGTCAAATCTTGCGGTCAATTGAATTGTTTATGGAGCAACGACCGCATGGATGTCCATCGCAAGACGGGCAAACAATGCTGACATCTGTCAGCTACGCGCCTTACTCCGGGGTTTAGAATAAATTTAAGGAGTTGATCCATGATAGACACATTAACAACGGTACTCGAGCAAGTTCACAGCGGTATTAGACAGGGCAGTGTTTTAGATCAGATTGATAAAATTTTTCGCAAGCAGCAGAGGATCAATTTGTTCGAAAAGCTTGAGACGATAGATGATACAGAGATAGAAAATTTTCAAGTCGTTCTGTATAAGAGCATCATGCCTAACGGGAAAAAAAAGCCTGCCTTATTGCGTTTTTACCTTCCGTCTTGGAAAGATCACGACGAGATCTTTTGGCATTCGCTGGGTGACTATGTCATTCTCGCGATGCATCGAGTGACAGATGTCGAATTCGACAGCGCCAGAGGCCGGATGAAGATTAAATATTTCCCCAAGATAAAAGGACGAATAAAACATCCGGAAGACATCAGGGTGATCATCCAAAAAATTGCTTATCTTGTGGATACTGAAGGTTTGCCGACAGACTTCACTCGATTCCGGCGCATGACAGAACGACGTGGCAGCTTGGGCGAGATGAGCAAAGAACAGGCCGCACTTATCGGCGCTGCATTAAAGCTCATCCAATTGCCTAAGTAGCAACTTACCTGCTGAGATTCACGTACGCCCCATAAAGGCCCCGGCTGCTTGGTCAGCATGTTTCATCTGAAGTCGATTGACAGTTAAGACTTTTGAGGAATATACAGTCGTAGGTGTCTTTGATAGGGATTCAAGACGGAAATTAGCAGTTTTGTGCGCCGAGAATGCTTATCTATTCTAGCAGGTGCAAGCATTAAAAGAATCCGAGATACTGATACTGTAATCTCAATAATGGCATTCTTGGGTGACCAATGTGCTGATACTTGTTAGATAGAGAATAAAATTTATGTCACATAATTTTATTGGGATGTCTATTCAGCACTACTTGCTCGGCTTGTTTGCTGTTGCAAATAACGTTGCAGCAATTCCTCTTTTCCTTCTCCTCATCCAAGGTCTTACATCAAAAGAACATTTGAAACTCCGCAATATTGCCACCTTAACCGCTTTTCTTACAATGGTCATGTCACTATTCATGGGGATAGCGATCCTAAAATTTTTTGAAATTAGTCTACCCGCTTTCCGAATCGCAGGCGGCCTCTTGCTTCTGAGAATGGGAATCTCGATGATGAGTGCCAGCAAAGAGAAGTACGAATCTGAAATTGGGACCTCCGGCTTCTCAAAGATCATTTCAACCGCTGTTATCCCGATTGCCATCCCATTGACAACAGGTCCGGGAACCATATCGACCATAATCCTGTTTGCATCGACAATTTCTCATAATGCGGGTATGCATCTTTTGCTTCTAGCCGCGATTTTAATAATGACCTTGGTAATTTGGTTATCATTCTGGTACGGACCTGTTATTGCGAAAGTATTTGGCTCTACTGGTCTTGATGTGATGACCAAAATTTTCGGTCTGATCACACTTGCTCTCGGGGTTCAATTTATTCTGACTGGTATTTCAAGTACGTTTCCAAAGCTATTGGACTAGAAGTCCCTTTGTCCTGGTATGTATGTTTGAAAAGAATTTATCAGGTTTATACGTACAATGAACACAATGAATAAGGGAAAAACCGGCTGGGGGAAAATACTTCATGAAATAAAAAAGTATTGGCTATATGTCCTTTATATGTCCGTTTTTTTCAGCGTTTTCACAAACTATCGAAGATTGTTGATGGCCCATTATCAAATCAGTTACGAGGATTACGGGGTCAGCGTCATCAAGGCGTTGGTGCTAGCCAAAGTCGTTCTGGTGGCAGAAAGTTTAGGCCTCGGTCGCGGCTTTCGAGACAAGCCTTTAATTATTCCAACCCTATACAAGACATTTCTATTTACCGTTTGTGTGGCGATCTTTAGTATTATCGAGTCCATGATTCGCAGCATTATACAGGGCAGAAGCTCAATGGAAACCATTGCCGAGCTTATGAGCAAATTTAATTACATATGGCTTGCCGATGGCATCGTGGTCTTTTTCAGTTTTATACCCTTCTTTGCAGTCAGAGAATTAAGTCAGGTCTTCGGGGAGGAGACGCTCAGTAAACTCTTTTTTCATAGAAGATCGGCCGTGGAAACCGGCCTTGACCGGCCACAGAACACGCCAAGGGAGTGATGACCCGGTGGAAGAGTGAAGTGAATACAAGGGAAACGTCCCCTTAAGACATTTTGCCGATCCAGAGTGGAAGACATCGGACTGGCTTAAGCCCTCTGTTGCAACGTGCCTATGGTTGCCCGTGAGACATCCTGCATTGCATACGAAGTGAGGGACTCCAATGGCAGCATATGCCGGCGAAATCTCCTGTGAGGTTGGAGTTGCCATAGCAGCATTGAGGAGGGACAATGGATTCATTCAAAAAAATCGACAATGTGATCAAGCGTCATCTCAAGGAATTGCGCAAGCCGAATGTTCTTTCAGTAAGGCCAGGGTACAAATTCACAGCTGGATGGATCACCAATAAATTAGCAATTGTCGCCATCGTGAACGGCAAGACCGATAAGGTGCCTGTCAAGTCGCAGGTGCCTCCCAAGGTTGGGGGAATTGCGACGGACGTTCGAGAGGCGACAACCATGGAGAAGATCCGTTATAAAGATCCCGAACGTCATGCATCCTTGATGATAGCTGGACGCCCGGAATTTCGACATCCTGTCTTCCCGTTCGAGCGGGACGCGCGAACGGGAAAGTTGCTAGAAGAGGCAGAGCCGCATGCTTCAATAAGAACCCAAGGACAGAAGCCGCAGATAGAATATACCTCCCCACAGGGTTATAATCTTAAGCCGGTTAAAGATAATTTTTCCCTCATTTGTCATGCAAGTCCCGATGCAGGCTGGCCGACACTCAGCGAGTTTTTGAAGATGATCAAGAAGAGGCTGACGGTCGGGATGTACGATTTTACATCAGCTCATATACTGAAGGACTTTCTCGCCGATTTTGACAACCAGAAGTCCCTTAGTCTGGTACTCGATCACCCCGCGCTTGACCATACCGCCGATCAGTCAGATGAGCAGACCGAGGCGGATCTCAAAGCGAAGATCGGCCAGAGGGAGGATTTTGCCTGGGCCCTGGAAAGAAACGATCCGAGGATAAGCGAATGGATCTTTCCAAGTGCATACCACATTAAAGTGGCGGTTCGGGATGAAGAGGCATTCTGGCTTTCGAGCGGCAATTTTAACAACTCGAATCAGCCCGACATAGACCCGATCAAGGACCCTAAGGGCTCGGCCGCATCGGCCAAGAATGCTGATCGGGACTGGCACGTCATCGTGACGCATCCCAGGCTGGCGAAGACCTTCGAAGCGTATCTTCTGAACGATCTGGCGACCGCGAAAAGATACCAGGCACAAATGCTGACAGCACAACGAAATGCTCTTCCCAANNCAAATGACTATTCACACTTTATTGACTCCTGACAAAGGAGACGGTAACTATGTTGACAATGTTTTACAACTGATAAATTCGGCTGATCGATCCCTCTATATGCAGACGCAGTATGTCCATGTCCCCAAAGAAGGCATTGATCAGCCCTTATGGTCCCTTATCAATGCGGTAAAGGGTAAAATGCGTGCCGGCAAGGACGTAAGAATTATCATGAGCGAATACGAGGCGACCAAGAGCTATCTTGAACTTCTTCAAGCGGCCGGATGGGACATGTCAGCCGTTCGCATTCAGAAAGGCGTTCACAATAAAGGCATGGTCGTTGACTCTAAGATCGTGGCTTTAGGAAGCCAAAACTGGTCTGGGGACGGGGTGATAAGGAATCGCGATGCAACGTTGGTAATTGAGCATGCAGGCGCGGCACAGTACTTTGAAAAAATTTTCGTGCATGATTGGGTAAATATGGCCAGCCAGTGCGTTGATGCAAAATGACTGCTCGCATCTCCGAACAATTATCTTAAATTTTCAACNNTTCTACACGTATCTTCTAATTTGCCGCATAAGCAGGTCATCACGTTTATCCAGATAGCGTCTCTTAGCCTTTTTTGTCACGATGGCGATTGTCAATCCTGCAAGTTCGCGGCCGATCAAGGGTCTTGATGGCTGGATAGTTTTCTGATACCCTTTAACTAGATGAGGGCGATGGAGTTCGCCTGCCTTCGCATCCTGAGAGGAGGGTAAGTATGAGAAATCTTCTCATTGCGGCGCCCTTGCTGATGCTTGCTTCCTGCGCAGTAAGTGATGGACACAATTTTGATTTCAGCCACATTTCCAAACTCGACCTTCACCAAATGAAGGACACAGAATATAATGATCTTTTCGCGGAACCCTGGAGGGAGGAGAAGACGACTACAGGTTATGCCAGATTTGACAACGTCAAATACTATTATGCGTCTGAGAATACATTTAGCGGCCGCGGCTCTGTACGAATTTTACTGTTGGAGTTTAAAGATGGACAGCTTAATGCCTATGATTATGCCAGTTCGTTCGACGACGATAAAACGCGTATCGATTTGACCAATGTGAGCAAGGTCAAGATC
The DNA here is from genome assembly GCA_003453735.1 of Nitrospiraceae bacterium. Taxonomy (GTDB): domain Bacteria; phylum Nitrospirota; class Thermodesulfovibrionia; order Thermodesulfovibrionales; family UBA9159; genus UBA9159. The sequence goes on from DMNE01000322.1 coordinate 5,086, forward strand.
GGAGTTTCTACAAAAGAAGATGTGTTGATCGCGCTAGGAAAACCTCATGGTAAAGCCCTCTGTCCCACGGAGATTACGGGCTTTAAGGATAAATGCGACAGGGTGTCAGAAACATGGGGATGGGGTCAGTACGAAAGGTATTACACTAGGATAAAGCAGAAACGTCCCAAGGTGACGGAAGTGTTTGTGATGTTTGATAAAGAAGGCAAAGTGGCCGATCTGAAGACATATGACATCATCAGGTAGCCTAAACTCTCACGAAAATATCGTGTTTATCAGAAACTGATTCATGCTTAAGATTTGTTGGTCGAAACGCATGATGCGCATGTTCTTATGAAATGGTTTATTTTGTGCAATTGTCGTTCGCTATCGAATCTACCCTCTTTTAAGGATAACAGATCTCTCCTGATGATGTTTCGTTAAAAAACCGCCAGACCCGTGAGGAGCGCGATCTATGGAAATGGGCTACGATACAATAATTATTGGCTCAGGCATTGGTGGCCTTGCATGTG
>DMNE01000190.1:0-4043 GCA_003453735.1 Nitrospiraceae bacterium
TGTTAATTGTTACATGGTACTAGATTGATATGAAAAAAACACTTGTAGTGGATGACGAAGATTTTACAAGGAAGCTCCTTAGAGAAGCTCTCGAAAAAAAAGGGCTTGAGGTAATCGAGGCTGATGACGGGGATACCGCGGTAGGGATGATTTACAGCCATCCCGACACGGAACTTCTTATTTTAGACCTCAAGATGCCCCGAATGAACGGCGAAGATGCATTCAGGGTAATCCGAGGATTGAACCCCGGCATTAAGTGCTTAATCTCTTCCGCATATATTACCCAGGAGGATGTTGAAGTATTTTCTGCCATGGGCGTAACCACTTTTCTTGAAAAGCCTTACCCTCTTGAAGATCTTTATAGGACAATTAACAGCCTTACTGATTCGCCACCCGAACCTGATGCGTGCAAGTTGAATAAGTTTAAAGCCATAGAGGAATGTGAAAATGAGCAAAGACAGGTCAAAAGAGAGCTCCTTGAGGAGACTATCGATTTTTCCGTGAATATCTTCGAATTCAAAGGGTCAAGAAAGGCGAATCTCAAGGCCGTTACTACCGACATAAGTAATATGGGGCTGGGGATTAAAATCGACCATCCGTTGGAGCCTGGGAATGTTCTTTTTTTTAACAACGAGATTGGAGGACATGCTCGAGGCGTTGTGAAATGGATTGTGAAACATGAAGATTCGTATAATGCAGGGATAGAGTGGTTTAATTCCTGATGGAACAACAGCGGTATTTTAATAGCTCCTGTTATTTTCCAGGAAAAGGGGATTACCAGAAGGTAATCGACAAGATCAACGTTAAACCGTTAAATAACGCGGCCAAATATTGGCGCACTTTCGAATCACTTGGAGGAAGACCATGAGAGAGTCTTTTCTTGACAAGCAGTATTCAATCATTACCGGCAAGCTTCACCTTTTCTGTCCTCATCGTGAAGAAACAGGCGTGAACATCCACGTCGTGATAAAGGATGGCTCTTGTTATCGCTCCAAGAGTTGTTTTGCAACACGTTGCAGATATAATCGCATTAAGGGGAGCAGGGGAAAACGGGGCCCAAGCGGTGGCCGCCTCGGGTAATGCCTATATGGCCGGGTACCAGCCCCTTAGTGTTTCGTGCCAGTCCTCGTTCAAAACAATACAGATCCGAAAGAGCTGATTTACAGCCCCCATTTTTTCCAGCTTTCCATCGAGATGAAGTAACGGGCGAAGATTTGCGACTTTATCCCGTAAGCGAGGTGAAAAAATAATGAGGAACTATAGGGGAAGGATTACGCAGCAAATAGTCCCAACGGTCAGATTCGAGGTTGAGTACAGACTTTTTGCTTCATCTGTAAATACGCAGAAATAAGGTTGCGATAAGATTAAGGACTGCACTTGCTACTAATCGCATTTCAGAAAGGTGAACCCAATAAAGATTCTTGGTTGAACTATGCGTAACGGACTGCTCCAAACCGACACTGCTAAGCGATTGCATGGATCATAGAATGTCATTCTTATTTGTCAACTAAGTGAAAATGCAAATAGGTGACGTCCTGATAACCTGGCCCGTTTGTATACAGAATATATTTGGATAACTTTTTTTCCTCAATAAGATGTCTAGCAACAAAAAATGCATCGTTCAAATACGGAACATCCTCCTCGGAAAGTTCACCGATATTCTTTATATCTTTCTTTGGAATAATGACATAATGAGTATGTGCCTTCGTGAATGGAAGTTTAACAACGATTGTTTTGTCAGTTTCAAATACTACATAAGGGATGACGCCGGGCAATTTCTGTATCCCGACCGAAGCAAGCAGCCCGGCTAGATCTTTGGGGCTCAAACAGTCTTGGCACCGGCTCATTGACAACAATGATCGAGACTGTGATTGGGAGAATAGATATCCACCAATCACAACTCCTACGGATAAGAAAAACAGAGACACAAGTGCAATTCTTGACTTACTCATGGTCAATATTACCCAAACGAATCAGAGATAACCGCATCTAATATTCTTCTTTGTTCTGATTTTATACATATCAAATATAAAACTCCCAATAAAAGCCTGTCAATTTTTGGAGCCTCAAGTGGGGAAAAGAATAGGGGTTTTCAAGTAAAGATTGTCTCTGAAACTATTATATATATTATATCGAAGCGGCACAATTTAAGAACAGATCAAGGGACGGCAGCCCTCCTTTCTGCAATTTCTCTAATTTCCCGTATTTTCATCTCTTAACTCCCATCCTCTTTTGGGGTGGCTAGGCCTTGACAACCAAAACAGCGAAAGGTGCATGGCCAATAACCCTTTCGGTCGTGCTTCCCATAAGGAATTTCCTTAATCCCGTTTCCCCATAAGTTCCCATAACTATCAAGTCAACAGCCCTGCCTCCTGCTGTCTCACCGATAACATCGTAAGGCTTGCCGATAGGTGTCAATGCTTCTACTGATATACCATCCGTTTGAGCCATTTCAACAACTCTGCTGACATGGGTTTTTGCTTCTTTCAGCTCGGCTTCCGAGTGTGCTACAGAAATTGCGATAATCCTGCATCCGCAGCGTTTTGCAATTCCAATTGCCTCTGAGGCTGCTGCTATGCTGTGCTTTGAACCGTCTGTTGCAATTAATATATTTCTGTAGTCAATCCTTGCACCCAGTGGAACAACTAGAACCTTGCAGGGTGCATGACCAACGACTTTTGCAGTTACACTACCCATCAACACCTTCATCAGTCCTGTTCGGCCATGTCTTCCTATAATGATCATGTCAATCATTTTCTCAGCAGCCGCGGTCACTATGAGTTGATAAGGCTCATTTTCGTGAAGAAGCATGCTCTGGCAGTAAAATCCCTCTTGCGATGCCCTGGTCTTTATAGATTCAAGGTATGCTATTGCTTCTTCCTCTTCTTTCTGAAAAAAAGTGGCACCTGTCGTCGCATATTCACGGTTCGTTTCCATGACTGAAATGACATAAAGGCTGCTCGCACAATCTTTTGCTAAAGTCATTGCCTCTCTTATGGCACCTTCGCTAAAGGCGGAACGGTCCGTTGCGACAAGTAACCTTTCGAGTTTTGATATAGGACAAAACTGTGTTGAGTTCATGGTAGTAGTTCTTCCTTTGAAACGTCAAAGGATTTATTATCCTAACATATCCTGCACTTTTAAAGAGATTTGATAGGCTAAACGACCAATGACGGTAAAGTGTAATTGTCACGATTTCTTGATTGCGTGGCCCTTCTTTGCACAGCAAAAAAACGCCGAGAATCTCCTGATTCTAAGAACAAGGATCTCGCCAAACAATATATTGACAACTGGAATCGGCACAGTTTCTCCACTGTATTGATGTCATGCATTCTCACAATCGCAGATTTCACAAAGGTTTAACGTGATTTTCATCATAAAGTAATCCAGGTGATGTAAGCTTGAAAATCATTATTACTTTGAAAGGAGGTACAGAAAGTGAACCAGCATGATTTAGTAGAACAGAAGGATAAGCAATACGAGATGTGGGTCTTCGGCCGCATGAATGACAAGAAAGCCTTGTGCCATCTCTACAGGGGCCACAAGTGCATCCCATCGCATGACGAGAGCTGCAGGATCTGTTACACAATAGCTGAGCAGGATCTTTATCGTGGCGCAATTTAGATGATGCACAATCACGTCATAAGATGTACTGGAAAGGAGATGAAGACGAGATGAACGTACACGATATTGTTGAACAGGTGGCGTGCGAACTCTACATGAAAAGTGGGCGGGTTGAGGGTAGTGACCTCGACAACTGGCTTGAGGCAGAAAGAATTGTTTGGAACGCCATAGAGGAAGAGACGCAGCGCCGTACTCGAATTGCGGACCTAGGGATAAAACGAGACCAGGAGAAAACAGGGGCTATCCCGCCAAGCAAAGCTTGGGAATGGAGGATTCAAGCACGAGAAGAAGAAACCTTTCAAAGGAATCTTGTTAGTGAAAGTCCAACCCGGTCAAAGCCGTAGCTGGCAGGTCGGCAGCGAGTCTTGCCATTTGGACGGGTGACCGGCCGAATACGAAGCGTAGACAGCGAGAACATG
>DMNE01000190.1:4146-4267 GCA_003453735.1 Nitrospiraceae bacterium
GCAATTGACCTACCATTAAAGGCGTTGGCGTGGGAAGACGCGGACGGAAAATGATCGCTCTCAAATCCAGCAGGATCGCCTATTTTTTGAATTATACCTTTTCGAGGCGTTGTCCAAAAAA
>DMNE01000249.1 GCA_003453735.1 Nitrospiraceae bacterium
CATGCATTCATTGACTGACCTGAGATTTCTCGAATTGCCATGTAAGAAAACTTAATTAACTTAGGAACGTCCCCATGGACTCACTAGTGCCTTTGCTTAAACAGTCAAGTATTTTTTCTTGACAGAATTTATTTAGTATGCTAAAAATAAGCCTCCTTAATAAAATTTGTCAAAAGGAGAAGGGAACCCACGATGAATGAAATATTACAAAAGATTAAAGAATTCTCTTCCCGACACGATATTCCGATTTTCGGTATTTGCAGGTCGTCACAGCTCGAAAACGCCGCCCCGCCCGGTTACNNCGACGTACTTCCTTCAGCAAAAAGCCTATTTTGCCTGGGAATCCCTGTTCCTAAAGGGGTGTTCAAGTGCGAGGAAAGGGCAAATGAGACTTATTGGAGGGCAGCTAGTATCTACTACCGGAATATAGATGCGATATTGATGCGACTCGGGAGAATTATTGAGGAAACAGGCGAGACGGCTTTTCCTGTCTATGGGTGTTTCCCCTATGATGTAAGAGGTAAGGGTGACTTCTGGGGATATTTATCACTGGTTAAGATAGGCGAATTAGTCGGAATAGGGAAGACCGGCAAGAACGGGTTATTATTCAATCCTCATTATGGTCCGAGGCTAATACTGGGAGGTCTTGTGACAACGGCCGCATTACCAGAAATAGCTTGGCCGGATAAAGAAAATACTGGATGTCCTGAAGGCTGCATTGTCTGCCAAGAGAATTGTCCTGTCGGAGCCATTGATAAAATTGGGAAAGTGGACAGATTGGCTTGTATAAAATATTCCCAGAAAACTCCGATCTTTTCCTATCTCATGAAGACAAAGACTTTTGATCCCGCAGACGTTCAAATGCTCAATCAAGTAACGGGAGTGGATGATCATGCCATGTATACTTGTATCAAATGTGTCTCCACGTGCCCTTATACTGGATAGATGCAGTTTATACCCTAAAAATTCTTTAATGGAAACAATTCCGGAGGACCTATTAAATGAAAACCGATGATCGACTTATATATCAAATTTTTATGGCCCAACAGAAGCTAAGGACTTATATCAACAATATACTTCCAAGCGAGGGTATCAGGGTAACGCTAGGGCAGGCCGGCATCCTCTTTATATTACAGCACAATAATGGACGAACCATGACCGAGTTAACTAAGGCCCTGGCTGTGGAAAACGCTACTCTCACGGGCCTCATTGATCGCCTCGAAAGATCTGGTTTTGTTACGCGCAAAGCAAGCCCTGAGGACAGGCGGTCATTCAGAATTTACATAACTCCCGATGGAATCAATGAATGTGAAAGAGTAAAACCCCTTATTAAGAGGATTAACGAAGAGATTAAATACGGATTTTCCAAAGAGGAGATTGAAGTGTTCAAGAGGGTTTTACAAAGCCTTTTCAAGAAATTTGATAAACCAGGAAAGTCGAGAGAGGTCTCGGCAGGAGGACTGATTCTTCAAAATATTTGGCAAAAGTGGCCCAGGTCAAAAATTGAAAAGAGATAACAGATGGACACTTGTACTAATTGTGTCTCTATGCGCCCCTACACCATAAGCGCCGGGTAACTGCAACTTTTCTTTTAGAGAATTCTTGGGAAGACGATCAGTCAGGCTGTGCAATGCTTTGAATAGAGACAACTCTGCAAAAGGAGGTAAGAAGATGAGCGACGTGTATGAAGATCTAAGAAGGCGGCACGACGATTTTTCTTCAGGCTATCCAACTGCGGAAAGCGGTGTTGAAGTAAAGATCCTGAAAAGATTGTTCACTGAACAAGAGGCTGAATTTTTTGTGAAGCTATCTCCGCTATTAGAGGCTCCCGAAGACGTTGCGAAAAGACTGGATCGCGACCCTGCGCAAACGGCTGAACTCATGGAGCGTATGGCGAAGAAGGGGCTGCTTTTCAGACTGAGAAAAGGCGAGACTTGTCGCTACGGTGCATTGCCGTTCGTGCCCGGAATTTGGGATTTCCAACTTAACACCATCTACACGGAGTTGGCACAAGACATGAAAGATTACACTGAAGAAGGTTTTGGCCGGACGATTCAGGGCCATAAGACCCCCATCATGCGGACCATACCCATCAATCGGGAATTGGTTGCGAAATGGCCGGTTGCTCCCTATGAGGACGTTTTGAAGATCATTGACGAGCAGGAAATTATAGCCGTTGCGCCTTGTATCTGCCGAAGGAAGAGCGGGCTGCTCGGCGAGAGCTGCGGCAAGCCGCTGGAAACCTGTTTTATGTTCGGCAACAACGCCAAATACTACGTGGACAACCTCATGGGCCGATTCATCGACAAAGAAGAAGCGAAAAAGATTGTCAAACAAAACGATGAAGCAGGGTTGGTGATGCAACCTTTCAACAACCAGAAGACGGCCGGCATGTGCAGCTGTTGTGGAGACTGCTGCGAGATGTTAGGGTCGCTCAAAAGGCAACCCGTGCCGGCCGCGGCAGTGAAGAGCAACTACTTTGCTTCGGTGGACGGCGATGAGTGCACCGGGTGTAAGACCTGCCTCGACCGCTGCCAGATGGAGGCTATAACGATCGAGGNNCGTGGCTGCCGTCAATCTGGACCGCTGTATCGGCTGCGGCCTGTGTGTGACTGCTTGTCCAGCCGAGGCCGTCCAGTTGGTGAAAAAGGCAGAAGACGAACAATACCAACCACCGAAATCCGGTGCGAAAATGTTTATGCTGCTGGCCGTGGAAAGAAAAAAGAACATCCTGTCCATGAGGTAGTTAATCCGGCAGTGCATCTCTCATGGCACGCTGGTAGTGGCCGTTGCAGAAACCGGCGCTTTTTGCAGCCTAATTTTTGTACGGCCCGCTTTTCGGCCCGATGCCGTGCTCGAGGTCGCAGATGCGGGCACCGGGGGGCGATGGAAGACGACTCAGAAAATGAAGGCACGCACCGTGATGGTCTGGGACGAAGAGGGACGGGACGTAGTTGAAAATTAACACTTTAGGGTTCCTCTAAAAATTA
>DMNE01000103.1 GCA_003453735.1 Nitrospiraceae bacterium
AGAAGAAAGATAAAAAGGAACTTTCCTATAGTACCTTTGAATGAAGAAAAGAGGGAAAAGGTCTGGGATGACCTTTTCATAAAAGAAAAAGAAATCATGTCCTTTTACTGCAGCTCAGTACCGACGCCTGCCTTTTAGACCTTTTATCTATTATAACTATAACATCCTGGCTCCTACGTTCAGTCATGACGGAAGCCTTTGGTATTCATTTCGGAAGTCCACAACAGTTTCGATCAAGAAGCATCCTATTCTCGTAGACTGTCTCTTTTCTCCATCCAACGGATGGGAAGCATAATTCTGAAAGTGGTCCCCTTCCCGACCTCGCTTTCTACTTTGATCTCTCCCATGTGCTCCGAGATTACCTCCTTAGCAAGCGAAAGGCCTATGCCGAACCTGTGCTCCTTGGTCGAAAAGAAAGGGTCGAATATCCGTTCCAGGTACTCCTTCGGGATGCCTTTGCCTGTGTCCGTGATCGTTAGACCGACTGAGTTGTTTGTTCTTTCCGTTTCGATTGCTATGAGGCCGCCCTCGGAAGTTGCATCAAGGGAGTTTCTCAAAAGATTCAAAATGGCGACTTTCAGAAGGTTCTTCTGCGCGTTAATGCGAAGCGGTTCGGGTGAGAGGGTGAGCGAAAACCGTACCTCTTTCATTCCGGCCTCCCTGGCGAACACGGGCTCCACTTCTTTAACTATGGCGTTGATATCCTCATAGCCGAACACAGATTTCCTGATCTTCAGGAGTTCCCCGAAGTCCGCCACTATATTTTCAAGCTTTTCGGCCTCCTGGCATATAGAGGCGACAGTCACCTTCAGCTTTTCCGGGAGCTCCTCGGTGAGAAGCCTGCGGCAGGTCATCCCCAGCACCACAGCAGGATTTCTTATCTTATCGGCGATAGTCAACGCCATCATGCTCATCGTCCTTTCAGCCACGAGAGTCTCCATGCCCCGGTTCAGCTCTTCGAGTCTGTCCCTATAGTCCTTCTCCACCTGTAAGAGCTTATAGAATTTTACTGCCTTTTCTACCGAATGGGATATCTGCTCCGGTCTGTAAGGCTTTACGATGAAATCGAACGCCCCCTTTTTTACCGACTCTATGGCTACGTCAAGCTCTGGTTAAGCAGTGATAAGGATTACGGGGACTTCAGGATTCATCTCCTTTAGCTTGTCAAGAAGCTCGAGACCGCTCATGCCCGACATTCTTATATCCGAAAGCACCACGTCCACCTTCTGCCTGCCGAATTCCTCTATCGCCTGAACGCCGCTTGCGCAGGGGATCGCATGATAGCCGAATCTGTTTAGAAGGAGCCTCAGAGAGTCGAGCACCATAGGCTCGTCTTCCACAATGAGAGCGGAACCGTAATATGTATCATTCATTGTCCAATAGCTCCCGTATCTTTCTTAGAAGGTCTGCCGGTGCGATGGGCTTTGAGACAAAGGCAAGCCCTTTTTCAAGAAGCCCCTGTTTATACATTATGTCAGCCGTATACCCGCTGATAAAAATAGCCTTGACATCGGGCCTCATCTTGATTATCTCCTCATACGCTTCCCTGCCGTTCTTTTTGGGCATCACCACATCAATAAGCAGGAGCTGTACCTCATGCTTATTTTCCCCAAACTTCCGTACAGCCTCCTCACCATCAGAGGCCTCGATGACCTTGTAGCCGTATCTCTCCAGAATTATTTTTGTAATGTTTCTGACCTCAGCTTCATCTTCGGCAAGCAGAATGGTCTCATCTCCGCGAGCAGCGATGGCAACTCCTGCTTTTGCCGCTTCCCCGGCATCCGCTCCGATGAGGGGCAGGTATAACTTAAAGGTAGTCCCTTTTCCGATTTCGCTGTAGACGTCAACATAGCCGTTGTGCTGCTTTATGATGCCATAGACTATCGATAGGCCAAGTCCTGTTCCCCTACCGAGTTCCTTTGTTGTGAAGAAGGGGTCGAATATCCTTTGCCGGATATCTTCGTTCATGCCTGTGCCCGTATCCGAGACAGAGACGATGACGAAGCTGCCGGGCTTGCCATATCCGTGCATCTTTACAAACTCCTCGTCAAGAACAATACGTAAAGTGCCGATGGTCAAGATTCCTCCATGGGGCATGGCGTCCCGCGCGTTAGCAACAAGGTTCATAAGTACCTGTTCCATCTGTCCCATGTCGGCAAACACTGTGAGAGGTCCGTCAATAAGATCTGTCCTGAACACTATGTCCTCACCGATTATTCTTGACAGTAATTTTTCCACCCTTCTGATTATCTCGTTCATGTCCACAGGCCTCTGGTCGAGTATCTGCTTGCGGCTGAAAGCCAGAAGCCCCTGGGTGAGCGTGGCCGCGCGGTTGGAAAGGGCGAGCACGTTTTCCACATACGCCTTCGAGGGGTCGTCGGCAGGCACAGTCATCTGCACCAGGTTTGCATAGCTAATGATGGCGGTGAGGATGTTGTTGAAATCATGGGCGATGCCTCCGGCAAGCTGACCAATCGCCTCCATCTTCTGTGACTGAAACAATTGCTGCTCAAGTCTTGTCCTCTCTTCCTCTGCCCGCCTGCGCTCGGTGATGTCCCTAACCGTCCCGGCTGCATGCCATTTGCCCTTTATCTGCATGGAAACAACGGAAATTTCTGCAGGGAATTTGGACCCGTCTTTTCTCATTGCATTCACTTCTATAGGCTTTCCAACTATTTTGCACTGCCCGGTTCTTTCGAACTTTGGAAGCGTCTGAGAATATTTTTCTCTAGCTTCCTCCGAGACAATCAAAGCATGAAGTGACTTCCCTATGGCTTCGCTGTGATTGTAGCCGAACATTCTTTCAGCACTTGGGTTAAAGTATGAGACAATGCCGTATTCGTCGACCATAACAATGGCATCCATTGAGCTCTCTAAAATTGCACTTATCCGCTCTTTGCTCTCGCTTAAAGCCTCCTCCATCCGCTTGCGCTCGGTGATGTCAAGG
>DMNE01000352.1 GCA_003453735.1 Nitrospiraceae bacterium
CACGATCGCAGAACTTTATCGGTGTCGTTGGCAAGTGGAGCTTTTTTTCAAATGGATAAAACAGCATCTGCGGATAAAGGGTTTCTATGGTACCTCTGAGAATGCAGCGAAAACACAAATCTGGATTGCGATATCGGTTTACGTGCTTGTGGCAATAATTAAAAAGCAGGTAAAACTGGAACAGAGTCTCTACACAATTTTACAGATTTTCAGCGTCACGCTTTTTGAGAAAACGCCCATTTATCAAGCTTTGGCAGAGGTTCCCTGCAAAATAGAAGACGATGCACACTGTAACCAGTTGTATTTATTGGATTAACGTTGGGACACTTGTGATGCATTATAGATAACGGATGGGGTGATTATAGGAAATTGACTTTTGTAGTTTTCGTCACAACGCCGTTGCTGCATTCTTTTTGGTCATCCTCATTGCTCTCCCTCTCAGTAAACTGTATCTTGCACAACAATGAAATTATACCATCTGGACATATCCGGTAGAAAAGGGGTAAATTGGTATATGAACCTGTTTGATGATAAGAGCGTGAAAGAACCCCTTGCGTACCGGATGTGTCCGAGAAGCCTTGATGAATATGTGGGTCAGGAACACATCATCGGTGAGGGCAAACTCCTCAGACGCGCCATCGAGGCTGACAGGATCACCTCGATAATTCTTTACGGACCTCCCGGCACAGGGAAAACCGCCATCGCCAAAGTGATCGCTGCAAAGAGCAATGCTCACTTCGATTGGCTCAATGCTGCGACGGCTGGTCTTGATGATCTTAGAAAGGTCATTCAATCTGCACGGGCCCGGAAAGGAACAGGCATCCGCACCACCCTCTTCCTGGATGAGATACATAGGTTCAACAAGCTTCAGCAGGATGCTCTGTTGCCCGATGTGGAGGAAGGCAATATCACCTTAATAGCAGCCACGGTTGAGAACCCCTTTTTTTACGTCAACAGCGCCCTGCTCTCACGAAGTCAGATCTTCGAGTTGAAACCCCTCACCCTAGGGGATATTGTAAAGGTTCTCCATAATGCCCTTCGGGACAAGGAACGGGGTCTTGGCAATCTACAGATCACGGTAGATGAGGATGCCTTAAACCATATCGCCAAGATGTCTGATGGAGATGCTCGAAAGGCCTTGTCAGCCCTAGAGATAGCTGCTCTCACAACCAGCGCGGACGAACGTGGCACTATCACCATAAGCGTTGCCATAGCCGAAGAATCCATTCAGAAGAAAGCAGTCGTCTATGATAAGAAAGGGGATCAGCATTACGACACCATCTCCGCCTTTATTAAGAGTATGAGGGGGGCAGACCCTGATGCGGCCATCTATTATCTTGCAAAGATGCTCTATGCAGGGGAAGACCCGCGGTTCGTTGCAAGAAGGATTGTTATTTGTGCATCGGAGGATGTGGGCAACGCAGATCCCATGGCACTGGTGATTGCCACGTCCACATTGAGGGCAGTGGAGTTCATAGGCATGCCGGAAGCACGGATTCCCCTTGCGCAGGCGACGATCTATATCTGCAATGCACCGAAAAGTAATGCGTCCTACAAAGCGATAGAGGCAGCGATGGAAGACATAAAGAATGAACAGACGATGGAAGTGCCCAACCACCTGAAGGACAGCCATTATCCTGGGGCGGGGAAGTTAGGTCATGGGAAAGGCTACAAGTATCCCCATGATTATGGCGGCACCGTGCAGCAGGAGTACCTTCCGAAAAAGAAAAAATATTATACACCTTAAGCGGCACAAAGACAGAGGGAATGAAGAGATATAAACTATTCTTGATCTTCGGAGTGCTTTTCCCAACGTGTTTCACCACGGTGGCGGAGAGTGTCAGCTATGACCGCGTGTTACGGGTGCACGACAGGAAAATTATTCAGTTCTCTCAGATGATCAAAGAGATCAAAAAAAAACCCATCGTTCTTCTTGGGGAGAACCACGACAACATGAGGCATCACGAGGCGGAACTGGACATCATAAAATCACTCAATGAATCGAGGCTCCCCCTTGCCATTGGACTCGAGATGTTCCGCTCCAATGGGCAGAACAGTCTGGATCTTTGGACATCGGGAAAGTTAACGTTGGAGAAATTCTTGCCCTTTTATTACGATAATTGGCATGCTCCGTGGCCGTGGTACAGGGACATATTTCTCTATGCAAAGGAGAACAGAATCCCCATGATCGGATTGAACGTGCCCACAGAAATCACCGAGAAGGTTGCACGACAGGGATTTTCATCCCTTGGCAGTGAAGAACTGAAACAATTGCCTCCCGAAATATCCTGTGATGTGGATGCCACCTATATGGATTTCATTAGTAGGGCCCATGGAGCCCGTGCAAAGAAGGATGACGCCTCGTTTCGCCACTTCTGTGAAGCCCAGATGCTCTGGGACAAGTCCATGGCTTGGCATTTATTGGAGTTTGTAAAGAAAAATCCGGGAAAGACGGTAATAGTTCTGGCGGGGGTCGCCCATTCATGGAAAAGGGGCATTGCCTTACAGCTAAGAAGGCAATCAGCTATTGACTATAGGGTAATACTGCCGGAAATCCCCGGTCGTGTGGGCATAATTGATGTAACGTCCGATGACGCTGATTATATCCTGTTGGATTAGCTCATGAGCCTCGTGCGGTTGCTTCCCAGGAAGCACTCTGCGCGTGGGCCCTATCTAAGTCAGCGCCGTTTGCCAAAAAGAGGCCCAGCTATAACTGCGTCAGCAGTTTAGGGGCGGCAGGATGTCATCATATTCATTGCTCTGTCGACGCCATTTTTCACAATGGCATCAACAGCATCGGCTGCCCTCAAGACGGCATCTTTTACCAATGGGATTTCCTCTTTTCTGAATTTCTTGAGAACAAAGATTTCTGCGGGGACACCTTCTTCTCTTCCGACACCTATCTTTACCCTCTTAAATTCACTGGTGCCTAGTGCCTGTATGATAGATTCTATGCCGTTATGGCCACCGGAGGAGCCTTTTTTCTTTATCTTCAGCCTGCCCGTCTGCATGTCGATATCATCATGAATGACGATCAGATTCTCTGTCGGAATATGATATCGTTTCAGCAGATCCTGAACCGCAAAGCCGCTTCTGTTCATAAACGTTAAGGGCTCCACGAGGATAATCTGCCTCCCCTCTATGGAGCCCTTCCCTATTCTGTATGACTCTTTTACTTTGAGTTCTATGTTAAGGCGTTCGGCAATCTCATCCGCAACCATGAAGCCGACATTATGTCGGGTTTTTGAATACCGTTCTCCGGGATTACCGAGACCGACCACCGCCCACAATTAAGCCTTCTCTCCCGTCTCCTCTTCCTTCTTGCCCTTCTTGATAACCTCAGGCTCGGCAGCCTCCACCGGCACTACGGCAGGTGCGGCAGCTTCCTCGACCACCGGCGCAGTTACGATCGCTATGAGCTCGCCTGGATCCGTGAGGATCTTAATGCCTTCTCCCAGTGAAAGATCACCGACGTGGATGGATTTACCCTTTTCGAGATCCGAGACGTTCACTTCGACGTGACCGGGTATTCTGTCAGGAAGGCACTGGATTTCCATCTCCCTGATCCCGTACTGAAGAATGCCGCCATCCCTTTTCACGCCGATAGGCTCCCCGGTCGTCGTCACATGCACCATAACACGCAGTTCTTCTGCAAGAGAGACCTCGAAGAAGTCCGTATGAAGCAACTCTCCTCGCCGGGGATCAACTTGATAGTCCTTCATTAATGCCAGCCGCTTGTCACCGTCAGCGAACTGAAGATTCACCATCACCTGTTCACCGGCAGTTGTCTGGATAAACTTGGTGAGTTCTTTTCCGCTTATCTTTATCGGCGTAGAGATCCCCCCCCTGTATAGAACAGCAGGGACTTCCCCCTTTCTTCTCAAAGAGCGTGCCACGCCCTTTCCTGTTCCCTCTCTCTTGTCCGCATTCAATGTAAACCTTTCCATATACTCCTCCTCTTCCGAGTTGTCAATTATTCAAAAAGCGAGCTTATTGAGGATTCCTCGTGAATCCTCTTTATAGCATCAGCAAGCAGAGACGCGATGCTCAAAACGGTAAGCTTTTTACAGCTCTCCTTCTTGCTGTCAAGGGGTATTGTATTAGTCACGATAACCTCTTCAATAACCGAATCGTTAATCCTGTCAATGGCGGGCCCCGACAGAACAGCGTGGGTCGATGCTGCATAGACCCTGTGGGAACCCTTTTCCTTGAGCGCCAGTGCCGCCTGTGTCGTTGTCCCAGCAGTGTCGATCATGTCATCAAGGATGAGGGTATCACGCCCTTTCACGTCACCGATAACGTTCATTACCTGGGATACATTAGCCATCTCACGTCTCTTATCGATAATTGCCAGGCTGCACTGGAGCTTTCGAGCAAAAGCCCGAGCCCTCTCAACGCCGCCAGCGTCAGGTGAAACGATGACAAGATCCTTGAAATTCCTCTTGCGCACATAGTCCACTAACACAGCAGAAGCGTAAAGATGATCGACGGGGATGTTAAAGAACCCCTGAATCTGCCCTGCATGGAGGTCTACGGCAAGAACCCGGTTGGCGCCTGCAGCCGTTATCAGGTCTGCAATGAGCTTCGACGATATGGGAACCCGCGGTTGCACCTTTCTGTCCTGTCGCGCATATCCGTAATACGAGATTACTGCAGTTATCCTTGCTGCGGATGCTCTCTTCAACGCGTCAATGATCAGGAGCAATTCCATGATATTATCATTAACCGGAGGGCACGTCGCCTGAATTACGAAGGCATCGCTTCCCCTGACATTCTCGTTTATCTGGACCATCAACTCCCCATCGCTGAACGGCGTAATCGTTGCATCGCACAAGGGGATCCCAAGATTCTCCGAAACCTCATTTGACAAACCCTTATGACTGTTTCCGCTGATAAGTTTTATGCCCTCTGGCACTTTACCTCCAATCGTTTTCGGTCATTCTCAGTGGCCGGTAATGAGCAACAGTTTTTCCTTCAGCCCATCACACATAACGTTCACTGTGGTTCATGGCTGGGGCGGGAGGACTCGAACCTCCAAATGGGAGATCCAAAATCTCCTGACTTGCCGTTTGTCTACGCCCCAACTTTCTCCTCCTCATGAATACGGCGCCACCGTTTTTACAACCCTGCACCAGTTGGGCGACAGACCCTCTGCCGCCTTAGCCGCTTCCTTATCGGTGCGAAACACCCCGAATACGGTAGGCCCGCTTCCGCTCATAGAAGAAAAAATTGCACCGTTCAGCATCAACTTCTCTTTAATCTCGTCAATAACCGGGTATCTCTTTGCAACGTGGGGCTCAAGGTCATTCCTCTGAAGAGAAGACAGCAATGAGAAATCCCCATTTTCAAGAGCTTGACGGAACAGTGTAATATTATTATGTTTTTTTGTCAACACCTTCGGGTTCGAAGGCACATCCAACTGTGCATAGGCCCACGCCGTTGAAACAGCTAGCAGCGGCTTCACGAGCAGCAGCGAATAAGAGGCGCGTAATCTCACGGGGAAAACAATCTCTCCCCTGCCTTCGACCATCGCGAGCGGTCCCTGAAAAAAAAATGGGACATCTGAACCGAGGACCTTGCCCATTTCCGCAAGTTCTATGGGCGCGACGTTAAGATTCCAGAGCCTGCTCAGACCGAGAAGGCTGGATGCTGCATCGCTGCTCCCTCCACCGAGTCCGGCAGCCTCGGGTATCTCTTTCTTAAGAGTGATCCTGACACCTGATTTAATCCTCATCAGTTGGCGCATGAGTACCGCTGCCTTGTAAACAAGATTTTCTTCCTGCGGGATGTTCTGGGCGCTGACGACCTGAATCCCGTCGGAATGCTCCATGGTCAAGGTATCACTGAGGGTAACGTACTGCATAAGACTGACGATATCATGGTAGCCGTCATCCCGCTTCCGCACTATATGCAAAAACCAGTTTATCTTTGCCGGGGCACTCAGCGTAAGCACTTCTTCACCTTTCCACAACCTGACTCCTAACCATATAGAGATCCACCACATCCAATATAATAGCAGGGCATTCCGTTATGCTGAGCGTATTTCAGCGCTCATAAAAATCAATGAATGACTGGACCTTTTCTACCCGGCAAGCCCGCAGAGGCCCTGAACTAAGTTTTAGATAACAAAGAACACCCTCATGGGTCGTCAGCAGTTTAGATCTCGCATGGGCAATTTACGGCTTTCATTGAGACATCTGGAAGTTCAAATTCTTTATCTTCTGCTCCACACGCTCTTTCAGGCCTTCTTCTTTCTCGCTCAGTTTGAGGGACTTCTCCCATGCCTTCAGTGCATTGTCCTTCTGTCCCATAGCGGAATAAACATCGCCCAGGTGCTCATAGAGGACCGGGTCATCACGAACAATCTCTATAGCATGCTTAAGGGCGATCTCTGCATCAGCATTCCGTCCCATCTTAAAATACACCCAGCCGAGACTGTCCAAAATGTATCCGCTGTCAGGCTTTATTGCGAGCGCTCTTTCCACAAGAGAGAGAGCCTCTTTAAGGTTGATCCCCTTATCCGCATAACTGTAACCAAGATAGTTGAGGGCATCCGCATGGTTTGGATTTATCTCAATGACCTTCTTGAGGCAAGAAACCATCTCATCAAACCTGTTTGTCTTTTCGTAGACAACAGCGAGATTAAAGAGCAGTTCCTCATTGTCTTTGAACAGTTGCAACCCTTCCTTGAAAACTTCTTCGGCCTTCCGGTAATCCTTCAACTCGGTGTAGGTAATGCCGAGATAGAGGAATATCTCTTGTCTACCCTTATCAAAAGACAATACTTCCTGGTAAATCTGGACGGCATCATCATACTGTTTGAGCTTTGAGTAAATAAGTCCGAGATAGAGAAAAGCATTAACATTTCTCGGGTCGAGCGCAAGAATTTTTTTGAGCTCTTCAATCGCTTCTTTACTCTTGCCCATCTCGTCTAACGTCACGGCGAGGTAATATCTTACGACAGGATCCTTCGGTTTGGCCTCTATCACGGTCCTGAACTCCTCCACTGCCCGATCATACTGTTTATCGTCCAGATACAACAGTGCAAGCCTGAAGTGAACGTCGATGTTCGCAGGCTCACTGCCGCTCAGTTTCTCGAGTTCTTGGATAGCTTTTCCTGCACGCTTTTCTTTCACATAAATCTGACTCAGTCGTTCTTTCGCACGATCATCATGCGGGCTCAGTTCAGCTGCCTTCTTATACTGGTCCTCGGCCTCTTCCAAGTCGCCCTTTATTTCGTAGATGATGCCAAGATCATAATACGCAGAGGCAAAATTCGGCCTCAATTCAATAATCGCCTTAAACGACTTTATTGCCCTCTCGTAATCCTTAGTATCAAAAAAGACGGTGCCGAGATAATAAAGAGCCATGGCGTTGTCAGGATCTGTCTTCAGCAGCGCTTCAAAGACTTTTATCGCGTCTTCATATCTCTGTTTCGAAGCGTAGAGCACCCCAAGAAAGAGCGAGGCATCGCTCTGAGAAGGATCAAGGGAAACAACCTTTTCATAGAGCGCAATTGCCTCATCGGTCCGCTGCTGGCTGTTATATAATTGACCGAGTAAGACAAGGGCAGGGATATAGTTTGGGTTCGCCTTTACGACTTCCTCAGCCATCCGGGTAGCCTCCTGAGCTTTTCCGGTTTTTAAGTAGATATACGCCATCTGAACCTTGAGGTAGTCTGATCTCGGATCGAGTTTCAGGGCCTTCTGATAACGGTTCAGAGCTTCATCCCAGTCCCCGGAAAGCTCTGCATTATAGCCAAGGAGATACTCATAGTCTGCTTCGGGGGGGGGCTCTTGTTTTTCCGGTCGCAGCTGGGCATGATTGGTTGTGCAAGAAGTCAGCAAGAACACTACTGCCAGCGTTATCAAAAGCATATGAAGAAAGAATCTCACGGAAGTCTCCTCTTGTTTTTTTATTTAGATTATAACAGAATCTCTCGGTAATGAACTACCCTGGAGCAGAGCTCCGAAATGGCCGATACGCAAAAGGGCACAAAAACGTTTCTCATCGTCCCCTGGTACCGAACCCAGTTTCCCTGTTTTTGCCCGTTTTCTGTTTCCTCGACGATGCCTATGCCCCGCAGCGAGACTTTTGAGAGACCGCTAAAGCTCGACAATGGCGCTCCCATTTTTTGTGCCTAGAGACATTGGCTTCATGAGCACGCCCTGTCCGTTCGATAAACTCTTGGTGCGTTCGTATAGCACATGCCATTTACCCGCTGGACGGAATGCACGTTTATCATTAAAGTTTTCCCTGATTTTTTCCGATGCGATAGCTATGAGAAGGATATTGCCGTTGGCACGACGCCTGTCACGTTTCCTCTCGAAAACCGGTCGGATAAATACAACAGTTCCTATTGTCTCGGATGAGGACTTCATAGGATATGAGGCGTTTTCGCCCTCTCGGCGACATCCAGATCTATGTCTCACAGAGAAAAAGGGGGAGGTCCACGATAAGGATTAACTGAGCATGCGATGACCGCAGCTGAAGCAAAACAATTCATTAAGGGGTTCAAGGATCTATCGACCATCGCTGTCTTGCTGGGGAAAATCCTTTCCGTTGTCCGCGACGAGAATTCCTCCCCGGAGAAACTCCATAGCTTAATCTCCCATGATCAGGCGTTTGGCAGAGCGCGTTGTACGGGTTGCGAACTCGGTGCTCTTCGGATATGCCGGACACATCAGAGGTATTGGACAGGCTATGATGTTCCTCCGCCACGACAGAATAAAATACATCGCTATCGGAATGACCGTCATGGATGTATTCTCGTTTTGGCTCATCCATTAAGAAACCTCTGGATACACAGCTATGAGGTCGCGTTGCCGGGGGGAGCGCTTTCGGACATCATACCGATGACAACTCCCCGTGAATGCTTTCTCTCGGGTCGCCTCCACAACATTGGAAGGATTATCTTTTATCGGATGAGCCCGCAGAAATTTCATGACCTTAGCATCGCCGATGATCTCCTTGAGAGAGAGAAGGCAATCTTCGGATGCACGCACGCGGATGCAGGCTCATGGTTTGCTGAAGAAACATATATGCTGCCTGAGATTTTAGTATCCATTCAAATTTCACCATCAACCGTCCAATGCCCACATAGTACGAAGACACGACTGCGATCATCCCTCTCGCAGAGACCCTTTCTCCCAGGTTTAGCGCGAAAGTGGAGGATGATGGCATATGGAATGAGGAGCATGACGCGCTTCTGTTGGAGTTTTCGTTGATCAGTGAAGATTTCATGCGTCTCGGTCAGCAGTTTATCGGTGCAAAGCCGGAAATAGAGAGCTTTTTCCATTCCTTCTCATGAGGAATGCCTCTGTGGCAGCCCCGAATTTTTCCTCAGTTTGTTGTGCTATAATTACTTCAGATCTAATGGAGTGGTTATCATGAAAAAGATATTCATCATTGACGATGAACCGGACATAACTGAGATTATGTCCCTGTTTGCCGATCAACTGGGATACACAGCCGATGTTTCTCCTTCAGGTGATGACGCCGTCGGAAAGATACTACTAAATGATTACTGGGCAGTCTTTTGCGACCTGAAAATGCCGGGGCTGAGCGGCCTTGAGATCTTTGAGCACGTTCACCCTCTGAAGCCTGAATTCTGGAAGCGGTTTATCCTGGTCACGGGAGCGATACTTGACAGAGAAACCGAGGAGACTGTGAAGAAAAAGGATATTATGGTTTTGAGAAAACCATTTAACTTTGAGACGATCAAGGCATTGTTCTTACAGCTGGAGGAGACGAATTGAAGGCGAGCGAGCTCATCATTAAAACGATAGATATCCCCGGGGTGCCGATGGTTGCGCTTGAGATCATGAAGCTCATTGACCAATCTCACACATCACTCGATGACCTTCAGCAGGCAATCATTGCTGACGAGGCACTAGCGGCGAGAATCCTGAAGATGGCTAACTCTTCTTTTTATGGTGTCCATCAGAATATAAACACAATCTCCGAGGCGATAGCTATCATGGGGTTCAAGACTTTGAGGACCATAATGCTTGCTGCCTCCACTCGTGATGTCTATAAGAGATTCGGGCTGACGGAACAAAAAATGTGGGAACACTCTCTCGGTGTTTCTGTTGCTGCGGGGATCATCGCAGCTGAGATGCCTCTCCTCAATAATGAAGAGGTTGTTGTGGCAGGACTTTTGCATGATGTCGGAAAGACAATCCTGAATAACAGTCAGCCGGAGAGATTCTCCTTCATCACGCAGCGGATGAATGAGGAAAGAGTCACCTTTGCATCGCTCGAACTGGAGATCTTCGGATTTACTCATACGGAGATCGGGTACCTCCTTTCAGAGAAATGGGGCTTCCCTCAGACACTTTCCAATGTCATTCTATATCACCATGCTGGCTACTCAGATGTCCAATCATTGGCAGATCCGTATACAAGAACGCTCTGTCAGGTCATCGCATTGTCCGATGCCCTCTGCATCCGCCTCGGTGTCGGTTACCGGGGGCCGATGGCCGACCTGGAACTCGGTGAAGACCAATGGCAAGAAGCGTTGGGGATAAGCGAAGAGAGATTTGCCGCTATCACTGCTAACTTCAAAAGCGCCTATATGCATAAAAAGCTATCTTACCGGGAATGAACAATGCCTGTCGAACCCACCTATAAGATAACCAACATCCCCGCGGTGAAGAGGCAGGACAACGCAAAACTTCCTCAAGAGAGGAAGCCGAAAGAACCAAAAAAAAATGAAAAAAAAGAACCTGGGAAAATAGACATCAAGGTGTGACGTGCTCAAGAAGGTCATCAAACCGACAGGCGCAAACAAGAAAGCCAAAGAGGATAGCCTTCTGGCTCTAGAGCTGGCTGAAGTCAAGGAAGTTGCCGACATCATATTCAACCGGTTGGAGAAAAAAATTGAGGTACTGCAGGCTATCGAAGCATCCGTAGATGAAAAGATAGCTCGCCTCGATAAACTCATCCAGCGAGCTGAGGCCACGCGAAGCCCTTCAGAGGGAACAAACCGCCAGCACGAAATCGTTGCATTGAGACAAAAGGGTCTGAAAATTGATGAAATAGGCGCGATCCTTGACATGCCGGTGGGTGAGGTAGAACTCATCCTGAATCTCTCCCCCCATAAATCCTGAGGTAAAACTTACTCTGAAGGGAAATTTTCTCTCTAAAGAGCTTCCTTCGAGATACCCGTTCATCCATTGACCGAGCCCACGCTGACCGGTCAATAACCAAACCCAATAGGTTAGGCGCCACAACTTCAGGCAATTTCGTTGCGGCCTCTATTACCAAAACATCTTTTTCTAGCTCGTCGGTGGGTTCCGGCCAATTGGCATTAACCTTGCGGCTACTCCGGACAAGCAGAAAGGAATATACATAGCCCTCTATGGCGCTTCTTATCAGGCATTGCCTTTCTTTTGTCCGCATGCGCAAAAACATCGCCACTGCCGCCGGAACCTCCAAAATACATATATCGACAAGAGGAGATGCCGGGTCAGCAGTACGGAGAACGCTACAGGCCCCCATGTCCATTTTGACGTAAGTCACAACGGCAAAACCGTAAATGCCAGCACCTATCTCGCACCGATGTGAGGTTAAAGAATTTCAGGAAAGTTCCGATAAGAGAAGAAACATCTCTTGGAGGAGTAAAAATGAAGATTTACGGTAATAAGCCGCCCGAGGGTCTCGACAGGAGCGCAGGCGCTGACAAGACGACAAGGGGCCCGCAGAAAACGCAAACCTCAGGCACCGATAAGCTACAGGCTGCAGATAAGGTGGATATTTCGGGGCAAGGCAAGGAGATAGCGGATATCATGGCTTCGGTGAACCAGTTGCCTGATGTCAGGACGGATAAAGTAAATCAGGTGAGACAGGCCATAGAATCAGGCAGTTACAGTGTGGATCCTTCAAAGGTAGCCCAAAAGATACTTAGGGAGATATGACAAACCTCGAAGCAATAAAAAATATCCTCATCGAGCAGACGGACGGCCATCGGATGCTGCTGGACACGCTTCATAGGGAAAGGGGCTCTAACAAACCTGTCTGCCTCAGTCGTGGAAGGCCTCTCGAAAGAAAAGGATCTCATTGTCTTAAAAATGAGACTGCTTGAAGGGGAGCTTGTCAGGCTCGTCAAGAAATTCTCTTAAGATCGGATGATGAAAAGCGATATTAACTTACTGAAACCTTCATGAATTAACCGGTGAAGATTCTTTTCGTCACCTGAGGTTGCAATTGATCTCTTTGCTACAAAGCATAAAAGAATTGAATGAGGTTAACCGTGTCCTCATTGAACAGTCGCTGAGCTCCATCAAAAACACGGTTAACTTCCTGGCCGCATCAGGACTAACCATGAAACAGGAATTAAAAGATCAGATGCACGGGAATTGAGGGCCTGTACCTCAAAATAGTTGTCTGGGTTGTCAATAGCGCTGTTAACAGCCTTGCCGGTGGACAACCTCTGCTCTGTTGTGTTGAGAAGCGTGTTTGTGTTCTGAAGGCTTAAGGAGAGTCCTGCTCATTCCGCGGTCAAGGGGACATCATTGATAGCCATGGTAATTCTCTTTTCTAGCTAGGAAAGTTCTTTGGCAATTCTTGCTGAAGGTTTTTTGTTCTGCTGATTCATCGGCTCTAAAACATTGCAGTCTATGTTGCCTTTTCACCTCCCTTTTCGACCTTAATTTTTCTGCTACTAACAGTCTTATCAAAACTTCTTTGTGAAACTTTAATCTGCATATTCTTATTCCTCTCCTGTAGCGTTTTCATCCTCGCATCTCTCTTTATTCTTATAGAAACTTCTTCGGAGGCTTTAATCATCTAGCCCGACTTACGATCAACAAATTCCTTGCTGAGCCCCCCTGCCCTGGGATTGCAGCCATAGGAAAAAAGTGCCAAACCACTTTCCTGCTTAGAGCCGCCCCCTACGATCGGCATGAGAAGAACCGACTGCAGAGCCAATGTTAAGGAATTAAAGTTTTTCCTAAGACCGTCCGATATGTATATATAGAAAGAGCGGGAAAATAGGGAAGTCAGGGGGTAGGCATTATGGAGCACACTATGACAAATACAACCTATGAGAAGAACACGTGCGTCCATGCAATGGTGAATATTTCCACTATCCCCCTTGACCTTATTCTTTTGCTTTATGACGGGGCCATCGACTATCTTCGGAAGACATCGCTCTCCATGAGTCAGGGCAATGTATCACAGAAGTCACACTATATAGCGCGGGGAATTGCGGTCATCGAAGAACTCCTTGCATCCCTTGACCTCGATGCTGGAGGAGACAGCGTAGTTCATCTTCAGGAGATCTACCTCTACATGTTGAGGGAACTGACAATAGCGAATGCGGAAGACGATGCACTGCGGGTTCATAACGTGGAAAGTCTTCTCAGGAAATTAAAGAGCGCGTGGAGACAAATAGGATGACAATACTCCCTTTTCAGATCAATGAGGTAATGCACCTTTACAACAGGGTGTCGAAACTTAAACCATCCATGATCATCGAAAAAGAACCGGAAGAACCGCCGGATTTTGTGCAAATATCGGCGGATGCCAAGAAAAAGCAAGTTCTCGATCTGGCCAAGAATGAGGTGCTCAAAAGAATACGGGAAGTAACATAGCGTGGATAAGAGAGACTTCAAAATACTCGTTGTGGATGATGATGAAATTGCGCGTGATGTCATCAGTTCGCTCCTTTCCCGAGAGGGCTACCCAATAGTTTCGGCCAAAGACGGGATAGACGCTATAAGGCTGCTCAGGATGGAGCATATAAACCTTGTCATTACCGACCTCAGGATGCCGGGGGCTGACGGCATCGAGGTGCTGAAACATGCCGTTAGCAGCAGCCCTGACACTGCAGTGGTTATCCTCACGGCATATGGAACACTTGATACCACCCTCGAGACGATCAAGCAAGGGGCATATGATTACCTCACAAAACCCTTCAAGGTTGAAGAGATAATCTTTCTTGCGGACAAGGCGTTCAAGAGAGCGGTGCTCCTGCAGGAAAATAGGGAACTGACAAAACTTCTGAGAGACACCTATCGGAACATTGAGATAACAAAGACGGTTGTGAGGAGCAACAATCCTGAGATGATAACAGAGTGGATGGAGAGGATCGAACGATTAAAGACAATAAATATCCTCACAACCCAGGATGCAGAAATCCTAAAAGAAAGGCTGGTCAAGGGGGATGACAGAAGGGACAATATTAATAGTCGATGACGACCCCGTAGTGCGAGATGTTCTGTTGGATATCCTTTCCGATATCGGCTCTTATAAGACAGATGTTGCAGTCGATGGTCTTGACGCGGTGGAAATGCTGAAGAACAACGATTACGATATCGTCTTCACCGACCTCACGATGCCCCGTTTGACCGGCATGGATCTTTTGAGAGAGACAAAGAGAATTAACCCCACTTTGCCTGTCGTGGTCATTACCGGCTTCACGACTATAGACAATGCAATCACCGCCATGAAGGAAGGCGCCAGGGATTTCATAACAAAACCGTTTAAGGTCGACAAGGTAATCTCGACCGCTCAGAGGATAATCGGTGAAAAAAAACTTTTAGGCAAATTTGCCGTCAAAGAAAACTATGAAGCCTCTATAGGGAGATTAAACGCCGAACTTTTCAAAAAACTTCAGGAAATTGCTCTTCTGCAATCCACGAGCACCGAACTTGACGAGATCTATGACAACAGAGAGATCTATGACACAATTGTCGCGATGGCATCAAAACTCCTCATGGTGCACGAGGTATCCTTCGGCATAGTCGAAAACGGCTCTATCAAAATAAAAAGCGCTCTGAGAACGACTGCGACAAGTCTTCCCCTTGCCGGGACTATCTTCGAGAAGGTCGTTAGTAGCAAGCACTACTCCATCGCCTCATTCGGGGAGGTTAACCCACTCAGTGGCATCCCCCTTACCTCCCCTTTTTTTTCAATCCCCTTCATCATCCATAACGAAGTATTTGGCATCCTCTCTCTTTCGAACAAGTCGGATGGGACGGCGTTCACAGAGGACGAGATATACCTTGCACTGACCTTTGCAAAAAAAGCGTCGCTGAGAATAGAAAACAATGCGCTCTATGAGGTTTTTTACAACAACCTCATCAACACCTTGAAAGCTCTCGTAATGAGCATAGAGGCGAGGGATTCTTATACCAAGCAGCATTCAGAGCGTGTTACCGCTTATGCCCTCCAGATAGCTGATGTCATGCACCTGAGCGAAGAGGACAAAAACTCGATACAATTTGGCGGGTATCTCCACGACATCGGGAAGATCGGAGTGAGGGACACGGTCCTTCTGAAACCCGACATGCTTACCGAAGAGGAAATGGCGGAAATCATGCTGCATCCGGTGATAGGAGACAACATCATAAAACCGATACGATTTTTTCCCAAGGAAAGAGAACTCATTCTGTACCATCACGAGAGGTTTGATGGAAAGGGCTATCCCGCGGGCCTTGCCGGCGAGCAGATCCCGCTCTGTGTACGGATTCTCACGGTAGCCGATACCTACGACGCCATGACTTCATCACGGCCCTATAGGACTGCAAGGACCCATGCCTTCGCGATAGAAGAACTGCGACGATGCTCTGGCTCTCAGTTTGACGGTCAGGTTGTCCTCGCATTCCTGCAAACGCCTGCCGGCAGAGGCGAGGCACATGGCAATAGAGCCGTGTGAAATGATTTATTTCAGGGTCATGCCTGATACCTCTCGGTATCAGGGCAGAATAGCTTCTTCAAATGAAGAAACTATTGTCTTGGAGCCCACCGACGATACCCCGCTGAGTGTCGGACCTGGCAAGCATATCATCCTCTCCGGCGAACACTTCGATTACTGCACCGAGGTTCTTACGATGGAGGGAGCGAACATCCTTTTGAAGCCAATGTGGAAGGAAAAGCGCGGATATTTCAGGGTCGATGATATTTTCCCGGTACGCATCCAAAAAATAACGGAGAAAGTGCCCCTCAAAAAGTCAGCCATCATTTCCAGGAACGTCTTGGAGACGTCAGACGCTGATCAGCCTGTGGAGAGCGTCAGTCCGAAACTCTGGAAAATGCTCAATACCATCAATACAAAACTGAACATGCTACTGGAGAGACTGAATCTGGAGCGCGCAGGACTTACCACAGCCGAAAACAAAGCGGTGAACTTGAGTGCAACGGGCATTCGCCTGAGCGTTCAAGATAGGCCAGAAATCGCCGATGTCGTTGAGGTCAAGATGCTTCTCCCCACTACTCCCCCAGTGGGAGTGGAGACTTATGGGAAGGTAGTGAGGGTCAGGGATACAGACAGTGAAGCATACGAGGTCAGCTTACAGTTTACCGATATGGAAGATGAGCTGAGAGACGAGATCATCCGCTATGCCCTGAACCGGCAAAGAGAGTTGATGCACAAGCAGAGGCAGCAGAGAGGAAATAATGGCTGATGGACCGTTCAAGTATGATAGGGATACTGCTCGGAGTCGCTGTGGTAATGGGTGGACATCTCTTCGAGGGCGGCAAGGTCACTGCCATTTTTCAAATGACTGCTGCCGTTATCGTCATTGGCGGAACGGCTGGTGCTACCCTCTTGAGCTTTCCCCTCAGCGATCTCCTTAAGGCTGCGGCGTCCCTAAGGAATATTTTCCTCGCTGAAACATCCGACCCGGAGGTGTATATGAAAGACATTATTCGCTATTCGAAGATAGCGAGGCGACACGGACTCATCGCTCTGGAACCGGAAATCTCGAAGATCAATGACTATTTTCTGAGAAAGGGGATGCGGCTTGTCGTTGACGGCATGGGACCAAAAATAGTGAAAGAGACCTTGCAACAAGAAAACATAACGTACGAAGAAAAACAGAGGCGCATCGCTAAAGTCTTTGAGACAGCAGGAGGGTTTGCTCCTCCCATTGGGATTGTCGGAGCGCTTCTCGGCCTTATTCAAGTCATGCAAAACCTCTCTGACCGCTCAAAACTTGCTTCAGGAATCGCCGTAGCGCTTGTGGCAACCATATACGGCGTCGGATCGGCGAATTTGATACTGTTGCCGATTTCAAAGAAGCTGATCCACATCTTGAACAATACCCTTACAGTGAGGGAGATGGTGATCGAAGGCGTTGCGGGGATCCAATCGGGATTAAATCCGCATTACCTGGAAGAAAAACTCAGAGCTTTCCTTGAAGGGGACAAAGGATGAGAAAAAAACGAACAAGGCATGATTCTGACAACGCCGACAGATGGGTAGTATCCTATGCGGACTTCGTCACTCTTCTCTTTGCATTCTTCACAACGATGTATGCGCTCAGCCATGTCGATATCGGAAAACTGGAAAGATTCGCTGGCTCCATCAAGTCTAGATTTAATGCAACGGGTTCAGGTGATACCAACACGAATATCATTGAGGGCATCAGACGAATACCGTACGATGACTATGAACTGGAGAAAGACGTCAGGGCAGAGCTANNGTAACGGTTTCAAGGGACAGTAGGGGTGTTCTCATCTCTCTTGGGGATTCCATTCTCTTTGATTCAGGAACTGTGGTAATTAAGGATGAGGCGAAGCCCTTGCTCCTTTCCGTTGCCTCCATCGTAAAGAAAACGACAAACGAAATTGTGATCGAAGGACATACGGACACGATGCCCATGAGGAACCCTCAGTATCCCTCAAACTGGGAGTTGTCTTGTGCCTGGGCGACCAGTGTTCTCAGATATTTTCTCAATGACCATACGAACAATCCCT
>DMNE01000183.1 GCA_003453735.1 Nitrospiraceae bacterium
TTGAGGTATTGGACTACTTCGAACAGGAAGGATTCACCGCTGTCCACGCAAGCACGCCCGGTACGATGGGTCTCATGGCCCTGTTCCTGAGCAGGCTCCTGGATGTGCCGATATCAGGCACATATCACACCGATATTCCAAAGTACGTGAAAAGTCTCACCNNAATCTCATGGCCGAGGTGATGGTACCTTCAGCGAGTACGAGGAGACAGCTCGTGGAGAGAGGACTTGACCCCTCAAAGGCGAAGCCCTTGCCCCGATGGGTCGACACAACAGTTTTTTCCCCGGCGAAAAAAAGACATGATATTTGGGAGACCTACGGTCTCGACGGTGCGCTGAAGTTTCTCTATGTCGGAAGAGTTTCCAAGGAGAAGAACCTCGATCTCCTCGCCCGGACGTTTATTTCCCTGGCAGAGGAAGGCGGCAGTGCCGACCTTGTGGTGGTTGGCGACGGTCCTTTCAGGGATGAAATGGAAAGAATGCTCAAGGGCTATCCGGCGTTTTTTACCGGCTTCAAGACCGGCGAAGAGCTTTGTGCACTCTACTCCTCGGCGGATGTCTTCGTATTCCCGAGTACAACCGATACCTTCGGGAATGTTGTCCTCGAAGCACAGGCATCGGGACTGCCGGCAATTGTCTCAGATAGTGGCGGCCCAAAGGAACTCATCATGCACGGCACAACCGGATTCGCGGTAAAGAGCAACGATGCCGGGAGCCTTCTCCAGGCGATGAGACGCTTCATCGAAAATCCATCGCTCCGCGCAGAGATGGGTTCGAACGCCCGACGCTTCATCGAGAGCAAGGACTTGAATCCCGCTGATTATTGCTGCACAATTCTAGAAGGGCCAACAGCGGCAGCCTGATGTCGATTCCGGGAAGAAAGCAGCTGCCTCTATTGCTTTCGCTGCTCGTCAGCCCATGGAGAGGCCTGCCAGGACAGCTCATTATTCAATACACAGACAGGTGCAATGCGAGGTGCCCTCAGTGCGGCATGAGTGTTATGAACCAGTTTCAGCGTACTACACTCGGGCTAGACCAAGCAAAAAGGATGATCGATGATGCGGCTGCAACGGGCATAAAGGCGATAAGCTTTACCGGAGGCGAGCCTCTCTTGTACCTTGATGATATCGCCATTCTGGTGAATCATGCCCGGAAGATGGGAATAGAATATACGAGAACAGGAACGAACGGATTTCTTTTTGCAAACCCTGATTCACCGAACTTTATGGATCGCGCTGCAAGAATCGCTGATAAACTTGCCGAAAGCGGACTCTACACTCTATGGATAAGTCTTGATTCTGTTGACGCCGCTTTGCATGAGGCGATGCGGGGACTGCCCGGAGTGGTCCGGGGCATCGAGAAAGCCGTCCCGGTCTTTCATGGCCGCGGGCTCTACCCGTCGGTAAACCTCGGGATCAACAGGAATCTGGGAAATCAGCGCCCACCGGAAGTTTTTGAACCTCTTTCCTTTTATGAATTCTTCAGGGATGCGCTCCACGCTTATTACCGTCGTGTGTGCGATATGGGTTTTACGATTGCCAACGCTTGCTATCCGATGAGCTTGGAAACAGGCGTGGGAGGAAGCGCACCTGTTTATGCGGCAGCCTCGGCAGATACTATTGTGAGCTTTACACGCGCTGAAAAGGAGCTCATCTTCAAGGCCCTTTTTGATACCATTCCGGCATTCCGTTCAAAACTGAGGATATTCACGCCCAGGAGTTCCCTTTATGCCCTTGTCAGGCAGATGGCAGGAGACGAGGAATTCAGTTTTCCTTGCAGGGGAGGTCTGGATTTCTTCTTCGTGAGCGCAAAAGACGCTGCAGTCTACCCCTGTGGCTATCGCGGGCAGGAGAAATTGGGTGCGCTTCAGGATCTCTCACGCAGACAGCAAAAAAAAACCTTCAAGTGCAGGCAATGTGAGTGGGAATGTTTTCGCGACCCCTCTGAGTTATTGGGCCCCGCAGTCTCACTATTCACTGATCCCAGTGCCCTCTATCGCAAGATCATAAGAAACAGCGACTACCGCCGACTCTGGATCGAAGACCTTCGTTACTTTGCAGCCTGCGATTTTTTTGATGCACGACTGTCTCCAAAATATCAGAGGCTTTCACATTTTGATCAGTTGAAGAACCCTTCGAGGATGAAAAATGATTTTCATTCTGCTGGAGAAGCGACATAAAAGCGGGAGACTCCGAACAGGCATCTCGTTTTCCGCTCGCCAGAGAAAGAATTTTTGCCGCACCCGTTATCGCTTGTGCAATACCCATCTTGTTGTTGTTTTCTGGAAACGCCTCTGCTTCCCATTCCCTGGATAGCAATATCAAGTATATCGGCATCCTCGCACCTCAAAGTCTACTCAATGCCCCGGTTTCTGCTGCTGCAATCGAAGATACGAAGAGACTTATTGAGAGGGGTTTCCCCGGTGTTCAAATCGTGGGAAATCACCCTCATGCAAGCGTCACGATAATCCTTCCCGACATAGGGAAGGGAAATCCGGATAAGCGAGCAAGCTTCAAGTATCCCCGTCAAGAATACGAATGGAGGTCTTATCGCACAAACGATGGCACAGTGCACATTCGGCTTTATGCTGAATCTCCTGAGGCGGTGAGCTTCGGTCTTTATGGTCTTTTGCAGGAGAAGCTTGGATACCGATTCTATCATCCGCGGGACACCATCATTCCCGCTTACCGGGAATGGCCGTTGCCTGCAACCTTCTCATGGAAAGCCCGACCACGCTTCGAAAAAAGGGGATTTCACCTTCATACGCTCCATCCGATTGAACTCACTTCTGCGCTTCACGATTCCGATAGAAGCCTCGACGAGGTGAAGGAATACATCGACTGGCTTGCAAGAAACGGCCAGAACGTATTCCAGTTCTACTTGCTTCGGGACATAGACAGGGAAAAGTGGCCCGCCAGGGCCCGCGAGATTGTAAGGTATGCCCATAGCCGCGGGGTGCTGGCAGGGGTGGAAATATCTCTTGCAAGGACCCAGCAGGGAGCGTTTCAGGCGATAAAATTATTGTCTCTGCCTTTCGGTCCCGTGCAACAGGTCGAGAGAACCCTCAATTGGCTCTTCCAGGCAAACTGGGACTTTGTGACCGTGGACTTTGCCGTCGGAGAGTATCTTCCTGACCTCGGCGGACTCATGCCTGTGCTGCGCGAGAATATGTTATCCGGGATAGCTAAGAGAGGAGCCAAGCCGTTTTATGCCACCCATGTCATAGCAGGAGCAAACTGGTACAGCAAGCCCAGGGCAGACGCAGGCATTCTCATTCACACGGTCATGTGCTATTCGGCTGTTGAAGCGAGTGCCCCAGTATATGGGAACAAAGACCAGCGCCATATGTTTGCCCTCGCCCGGCATGAATCCCCGATGCGCGAAACATGGTACTGGCCTGAATCAGCCTATTGGGTCTCTTTCGATAATTCGGTGCCACTTTTTCTTCTTCTTTACCCCGAGGCACGGTTCCAGGACATCATTGCGATGGAAAAGTTAGGGTTACATGGACATATAACCTTCAGTTCAGGATGGGAGTGGGGATATTGGCTTACGGACTGGAGTATCTCGCGATGGTCATGGCAATACGAGGAGAATGGGAAAGAAGTAATAGCCCATCCCCTCTCCGTCCTAAATACCATCCTTCCCGGGAAAAACCTGCAGAAACTGTGGCAAAGGGCTATCGACCTTCAGCGCATTTATCTGAAAGAGAAGGGTCTCCTTCCCTACCTTTCCGCACTTGATCCGTCTGCCGAACTCTTCTTTCCCTTCAACAAACCCTTTCAGCCTAGACCTCGCTATCCGTTTCGGCTTCTTAGAAGCGCTACAGAAGCAGAGCTTGAAAAGGCCGGGGAGGATATTGGACTCCTGGATGAGTATGCCGCAAAGATCGAATCACTTTCCGGGATGATCGAAGCTGAGGCAGAAAAATGTCTCAGCAAAGATCCCTCACTCATGAAACTCCACAGGGAGCTTCTTTTGGGACTCAGGATAACGGCGCTTAGGGCCCGGCACAGGTCGCTCACTATGACGGCGGTCATCGCGGGAAAGACGAAGGGCAAGGGCGAAGTGGATCATTATCTTGATAGGGCACTCGATGTCAGACTTGCTGCACTCTCTATTGTCCAGGAGGTGGAGAAGACATACCGCTACCCGCTGGAGAGGGTTGCGGGGACAGGAGAAAATCACACTTCATACGCATTCGGCTATCTTTACCCTGTACATAGTCTCTTCTTTTGGAAAAGAGAGGAAGAACAAGTGAGGGCAAGAAGGTTTGACGCGTTCTTCATAAATCTTTGGGACTTCAGGAAAATCTTAGGACTCGCTGGAAAAACATCTTTAACGAGGTCACTATTTTAGTCAGCTCATTGTCATCATCCCGATGCCTGTCCTTCCTCTGGCCCCTACCATGATGCCGCTGGAAGAGTTGATCACAAAACTTTTCGCGTCATTTCCTGAAATGAATACCCATAGGCGCTGCAGTCTCGGTCAGGGCAAGCTTGACAGGGACAAGCATGTTTTTATAAAATGTCTGTGAGGATGGCAGCTACCACCTCAAGCAAACAGGAGGCTTCGCCCCTGCAAAAAACATATACTCCACGGAGGTATGAAATGACAAGAACATTGTTTCCGCTGACAAGAACAAGCCTTTCAACGCCGCTCTTGGATGAGTTTGATAAGTTTTTCAATGAGTTTGCAAACTCTTTCGGGTCAACAATCAAAACACAACAGGGCAAGAACCAAAGTCCTAGGATCAACGCCTACAAAAAGGACGGGAAGTACTGCATTGATGCGGCAGTTCCCATGGCTTCCAAAGATGATCTGGATGTTGAGATTGAGGAAAACCTTCTCAAGATCATAGTCAATGCTCACCAGGACAAAGAAGTTTCCGAGAATGACTACATCATCAGGGAGATTTCAAGAGGACAGATGACAAGAATTCTTTCGCTTGGTGATGACATCGACATGGACTCGGCAAAAAGCGGTTTCAAAGACGGGATTCTGCACATTGAGTTCAATGCCAAGCAGATAGAAGAAGAGAGTAAGACCAAGAAACTAGTTATTGAGTAATATCAGGTAGCTGCCATTCCCTGAAAAAAAGATAAAAAGGCCTGGTCACTGTCCAGGCCTTTTTATATCGCGAGTGCTTACCGTTCTCTCCGGTCGCTCTCTCCCCTGAAATGTATCCTTTCGCATAATAGTTGTCGAATTCCTGAAATGCTTGTCCCCCGTTGCACTTTTAAAACGTGATGCTATAATGATCTATATTACTTTCACAAAATAAGGAGGAAAATATGGCAGTATGGAAATGTAACAAGTGCGGCAATACGATAAATGCAGATATTCCTCCGGATATCTGCCCTTCGTGTAAAGAAAAATGTGAGTATGTCGACGTTACCTGCTATATCCCCGAATGTGGTGGACCGGCATCTGGTAATATAAATCCTCAAGTGTTCGAGGAAAGTGGTCATTCGGAGACATGATACTCTCGACGGGGAGTAACCGTTGGATATTGAGGAATGTGTTATAATGAAGCTCTTGCGGCCGTCGGTAGTACCAGAGGCCGTTAAAGAAGTCCAGGGGGCGTATGGGGGACAACGCGCGCAAGGTATTGATGACGGCGATTGTTGCACTGGTCCTGGCTGCTGCGAGCCGGGCTGCAGGCGTGGTCTACAAATATGTTGACGAAAAGGGCACCCAGTGCTTTACCGACTCAATTCACGCGGTGCCAGAACGATTCCAGAAAAAGGCGGTTATCCTTCAGGGCACAGAAGAGAGAGAATCTGTTTCTCCGGCGCAGCAGGAGAGGTTGGCTGGCCGGGCCGAAGGAGTATATGCGAAGATACCGGACAAGTCGGGCTGGGTCGGGAAATACCGTGAAATTGTGGAAAACAAGGATGTGCGTATCGCTGCATACATTGCCGGATTTCTCCTGGTTTTCGTGGCTATCGGCAAGGCCGGCGCTGCACTTGGGCACAAACAGCTCAGTTCGGTCATCCGTTTTGCGATGACCGCAGGTCTGCTGCTGTACCTGGCGACCGCCTACCTGAAGGATATGGCATCGTTTTATACGGAAGTGAAGGACAGTATGATGGGTATCAGGCAACAGGCTAACGAGAGAAACGCAGAAATAAAGAATGCGATGGACGCACCATGCAACGAACCGAAGCAGTGAAGCTGACGACAATGCCGCACATGAGGTATCTTCCTTTTCTTAAATAAAGTACGAATCTCATGAAAACGTAGTAAGCGATCTAAACATATCCTGCGAAGCCGATTTCTTATATTAGATTTTTCCCAATATTGAACACTCAAACGCGCCTTGCTCCGGATGCTAAGGTGGGGTTAGGCGTCCGCGGTGTTGTTGGGGTCCTGCGATAGCAACAGACGACCGGTTTGCAGTAGAATTTACACACATGGCTTTCATAGCGCGGTCGTAGTTGTCCTTTGGGACATAGCGTACTATTGTAATGAGAATAAAGCGATGTAACCGATGGTCGGCCGAGCGGAGGGATATACACGGACTGACAAAGCCAGGACATAGTCTCTGGATATCCTGGGCTGTAGTCTGAGTGTTTGCTCATTAGAATTAGCAAAAATCGAAGTAGGTTTAGGAATATGAAGATTTCGAGATCTTTTGGGGTTTCTTTATTGTTGGTATTTATCAGTCTTATATTAGTCGCCCCTCACCTCTGAAGTGCATGAGATTCTCTTGATACCCGGACATCCAAGACTTCCGGGACTTCTACCGACCTCTATGGCGTAACCTTTGGGAGTGACACCATCGTTGTTGTGGGAGGAGCCGGTACAGTCCTGGCCTCTCCGGATGGAACCACTTGACCTGGACATCCAGGACATCCGGGACTTCTCATGACCTTAATGGAGTGACTTTTGCGAGTGGCAGTTTCATCGTTGTGGGAGATGCTGGCACAATCCTGACATCTGACTGATGGAATCACCCGTATATCTAGGTCTTTCGGACTTCTTATAACCTTAATGGTGTACCATCCGGGATTTAACCTTTATTGCTATTATTGCTGTGGGAGATGCTGGTTTAATCCTCCAGTGTGATCCGATCGCTCCTGAGCCCGCCCTGTCTCAATTTGCTTTTTTCGATAGATTGCATGCTCGAGCTTCTTGAGTGCTTCTGAATCATCCGGGTTGAGTTGAAGAGCAATCTGATAGTGCTCTATGGCCTTGTCGAATAGGCCTTTATTAAGGTAGAGATTCGCTAAATTAAAATGCGCATCACTATAATCAGGATTTAGTGTTAAAGCAATCTGATATTGTTCAATAGCTTTGTCGATTAATCCCTTAGATTTGTATGAATTGCCCAGATTGTTTCGTGCCTCGGCATAATCAGGCTTCAGTTTTATAGCGACCTGATATTGCTCCGTCGCTTTGTCGATTAAACCCTCTGAGCTGTATGCAAAGCCCAAATTATTGTGTGCTCTTGCATTTGATGGAGCTTTCTTTACAACATCTTCCCACAACCTAGTCTTATTCTGCCAAATCTTATTTCTCGCGTAAGCACTACCAGCGAGAAATATAACTATTAAGATACAGGCCGGTATAATTGCCTTGTCAAAATGTAACTTTTTTTCCGCCAATCTGTCTCTGCTAACGAACAAACCCGTTGTGATTGCAACAAATACCCCTACTGACGGTAGATAAAGCCTATGCTCAAAGATTACGTCAACTATGGGAATGATACTTGACTCGACAGTCAGGGTAAGAAAAAACCACATAACGCCAAAAGAGACTAGCTCTAAAGGATAGTTGCCTTTCCTATCGTTATTTTTCGAACGATAAAGTAGATATAAGCCAATGGGAAAAATAGAGAGAAGAAAGAGCAAAGACAACAGCACCTCAGGTTCAAAGAATGAATGGTATAGATGATAGTCGTAGTCAAGATTTTGATTTAGGGGAAGACAGAGAAGTCTGATATATGTGACAATCACCCTGCATTGGGTAAAAAGGTAATCCAGCCTAGACATAGGTGTCATAACCCTCGTAACTTCACTAACATTTGCAATTACATCTCCGGTGGATTTGGTTGTCCCCAGGAGAGTCAGTGGAATGATCAGTAGTGTAAGAAGTATTGGAACCAGATAGATAATCCTTTTTATCTTCCCGCCGGTAAAGAACAGGAACTCATACAGAGTGACAGTGATAGGAAGGGTAAATGAAATTTCTTTAGTCTTCATTGCCAGCACGGCAGAGATGATCGAGATAGCATAAAACAAATAGCTCCTGACAGGTGACATCGAGAGCCTTGACTCAACGTAACTCACAAGACAGAGCAGATAAAACATCGTTGCAAGGGATGCCAGTCTTTGAATGATGTAGGTCACCGCCTGTGTTTGGACAGGATGAGCTACAAAAAAAAGCGCTGAGAAAAGCGCTATGAGATTTGAACAGTGCTGAAGAGATCGTTGACGCAAGGATGGAGTTCTAAAGCTGAGCACGATGAGAACATACACAAGAAGTGCATTAGCAATGTGTATGAACAGGTTAAGGACGTGATAGCCAGTGACATTTTGACCGTTAAATCTATAGTTGAGAGCAAAGGTGAGATAGCCAATAAATCTACTTTTGAAGGCTGCATACAATGGGATATCTGCTGGATTTACAGGATTAGTAAGGTACCGCAAATCTTTAATGGCAGGGTTTTCAACAATGTTGGCAATATCATCGAAAAGAAAAGGCACATGAAATGTATTTGAGTAGGCGAGCGTGCCTACAGCTATAATTATCAAGAAATGAATTGCTGGTTTATAGAGCAGCCCGGTTTTGGGGGAAGGGGGAAAGAGCCCTGCACTTTTACCATTAGCAGAAGTGATTTTTCGGTCTCTCTTTTTTTTCGAAGCCTTCCCCATATGTAAATATAATACAAACCTTCTTAATAAAGACAATGGGGGATGGATTATCGCGAATAGTGGACCAGGATTCTGGTGAAGTTCACTAGATTTCGATCTAACTATCTGATTATTAATACTATTGCCTTATCGCACAAAAATATAAAAAGGCGATAAAATCTTGATCACTCCATATATCTCAGGAACGGAAAGAAGCCGTCCTCGCATCCTTTATAGTAAGGCTAAGAGCTTACTGCTGGACAATCACTTCAGGCAGCGCTTGGCACCGTCCAAAGGCTTCTTATGGCGTGAGATGTTTATTTATACTATCTATTTTTTGCAAACGTAACGTCAACACTATCCGAGAAATGATATTATAGAGGTATAGTGCATTATGGATATGCACCATCTTTTGCATTGGATTTACTTTAAGGGGCTGGCGAGAGCCTTGAGGGAATTAAATATGTCTCGGTTGTTTTTTTCAGTTGTATTTCTGTCTCTTATGTATCTGGCCCAGCGCTTCTGGTTCATACGGGTATGGCGACTGACTGATTCCATAAGGCAACCAAAGCGGAAAATCCTGCTACGGGGGTTTTTGGCAACTGCTGTTGCACTGCTGTTGGCAACAATTCTCGATCCTTTTGGGCATTTCACAGGCCACTCGAGTCCAGGAAATTGGGTTTTTTCTGCATCCAAACTCTGGCTATTAGCTTCTTCCTTCGGGTTCCTAGCGGTGCTGACGGTGGGGGCCGTCGGGTGGCTGTCGAGACTGCTTATGTATGCTGTGCCTTCTGCCAAAAGGGAGGGTTTTGATCCGGCTCGAAGAGCTTTTTTACGCTACGCCGTTTTTCTCTCTGGAAGCATCCCATTTATGGCCACTGCATATGGATTTGCTTCGGAGCGGTTCCGATACCATATTGAAAAAGTCGAGGTTCCCATTGCGAATTTGCCAAAGAATCTGGAGGGACTGCGAATTGTCCAATTGAGCGATATCCATATCGGTGATTTCATGCCACGTCTGGAGGTCCGGCGCGCAGTCGAAATGGCCAATAAATTAAATGCTGATCTTGTTGTGGTCACTGGCGATTTCATCAGCAGAGATGATGATCCGATCCAGGACTGCATTTCAGAGTTGAGCAGGTTGCGTGCGCCTTTGGGAATCTGGGGTTGTAACGGCAACCACGAAGTCTATACTGAAATGGAAGATCGCTCGCAGAAGCTTTTTCAACAGTATGGGATGCGGTTGTTGCGTCAGGAGAGTGCTGAATTGCAGTGGCACGGGGGAAAAATCAACCTGATTGGGGTTGACTATCAAGGAGGCCGTAGATTTTCAGGCAAAGAGCGTCAGTTGCTTCACGGAACGGATTCTCTGATACGGAAGGACATTCCCAACATTCTGCTTTCACATAACCCGAATACCTTTTATAGGGCCGCTGAGTTAGGAATCGAGTTGAGCCTTGCCGGGCACACTCATGGCGGGCAAGTGGGTATCGAGATTGTGGATCATCAGTGGAGCCCTGCACGCTTCGTAACGAAGTTTGTAGCGGGACCGTATTACCTACCGCTTGGCAATGATGCACACTCTGGGGAATATGGAGCCACTTCGCCTGGCCCGAAATCAGCCGCTTTGTATGTCAACAGAGGTCTGGGCACGTTCGGAATGCCAGTCCGACTTGGGGTTCCGCCGGAGATTACGTTGCTCACTTTACGCTCGGCCATTTGACATGCTCGTATCCAGCCACCTCTGTGGGCTGGCTAGAGCCCTTCGAATACGACATTTATATAGTCAAGTTCTTCCTTGTTGGAATAGGCCCAACATGCCTAATATGCCGAATTCGCAGGTGAGCCCTGCCATTGTGTCTTGCAAATCACTGATTGATTATGACTTCATAGAAATCGTTAATAGGACATTTATAAGCAGCCATAAATGCTATTGCTTTGCAGGCCACATGAGGAGCAGTGGTGGAGTCCAGCGCTCTCCCCTCCACCGACGAAGCAATAGGGGCGCTCTTTTGCTAGACTAACATCACCGATTAAATGCCTTAGTCCTCTGAGGGATCTGGAATTATCAACAATGTCGTCATGTGCACTTTGAGAGGGAGGTTCCTGGGGTAAGATTTGCCATGCTTTTGGGGATGGCACGCTAAGAGTTGAAGGGGAAAAACATGTCATTGACTCTGTCTGAGAAGTTGACAATAATGTAGGCAGGGACACAAAATTGATCGTTTGGCGGCGATCTTTAATCTCATAAACAATAAGCATATTGTGATGGCACAGCGATTGCTTAAGTTTAGATAGATTGGTATGCAAGGGCTCATCCCCGGACGATGGCATTGTGGGTATCATCGATTAACAGAGGAGAAGAATAAAATGGTAAGAAAATTATTTGCGCTGTCATTGGGACTTATTTGGGCCTCGGGGATTTCGGTCGATATAGTTTCGGCCGAAAATCAAGGGGAAATAACCGTATCGGCCGCAATAAGCTTGAAGAATGCCTTCGAAGAGGTCGGAAAAATCTACGAGGCGAAGGGCGGCAGTGCCAAGGTCCTTTTCAATTTCGGCGCTTCTGGCGATCTGGCCCGCCAGATCGAAGGCGGCGCACCTGTGGATGTTTTCGCCTCCGCAGCGCAGAAAGACATGGACGACCTTGACAACAAAGGCGTGATCCTGCAAGGCAGCCGATTCAATTTTGCCGCCAACAGGGTTGTCTTAATCGTCCCCGTCGGATCAAAGATAGCAGCGGCATCTTTTGAAGGGCTTGCAGATAGAGAGGTCAAGAAGATAGCAATGGGGAATCCGAAGACGGTTCCGGCTGGGAGATATGCGGAAGAGGTCCTCGCATACTATAAGCTTCCGCCTTCCATTAAAGAGAAACTTGTCTTTGCCGAGAATGTCCGGCAGGTGTTGGACTATGTTGCTCGGGGCGAAGTGGACGCAGGGATTGTATACGCGACAGATGCATCAACCAGAGCGAAAGAAGTGAGAATTGTAGCGTCTGCTCCGGAGGAGAGCCATAAGCCTGTGGTTTATTCAATAGCGGTGTTGAAGGATGCCAAGAATGAAGTGGCTGCAAAGGCCTTCGTCGCTCTTGTTTTGTCCCCGGAGGGACAGAGGATACTTGAAAAGTATGGTTTTAGGAAACCTTAACTATGATAGGTTGGGCAACTGACGGCATGTATAATAGCACCCTTTTTTCGATGAGACTGTCTTTGCAGGTGGCAGCTGTGGCAACGATTTTTGTTGTCATTGTTGGAACGGGCATTGCCTATGCACTGGCTCGAAAAGAGTTCAAGGGAAGAGAACTGCTTGATGTGCTATTCACGCTCCCCCTCGTGCTTCCGCCTACCGTCACCGGATATTACCTTATCGTTGTTTTTGGCAGAAACGGGCTGATCGGAAAGACGATATATGAATGGACAGGCTTTACGATCATGTTCACATGGTATGCTGCTGCCCTTGCGTCCTTTGTTGTTGCTCTTCCGCTCATGATCAAGACAACGAGGGCTTCGATAGAATCGGTAGACAGGAACCTTGTTAATGCAGCTTATACGTTAGGACATGGGGAAGTGGAGACAGCGTTCAAGGTGATTCTCCCTCTTGCCAGGAAGGGTATCATTGCGGGTGCTGTGCTTTCATTTGCACGAGCAATGGGAGAGTTCGGAGCGACTCTCATGCTGGCAGGCAATATTCCTGGCAAGACAGACACCATGCCGCTTGCTATCTATAGTCTTGCGAGCAGCGGCGAGTGGACACAAGCTCATACGATGGTTATCCTGCTCACGATCATGTCCGGTGTCTTTCTCTATCTTGCTAACACATACTCGAAACGGAGCCTATAATGGGGCTTTCGGTCAGGCTGAAAAAGAAGGTTAATGGCTTTAGCCTTAATGTGGCTTGGGAAATCGGTGATGAGCTTGCGGTCCTCTTTGGCTATTCCGGATCGGGCAAATCCATGACTATGAAAATGATTACAGGCTTGATGAGCCCTGACGAGGGCATTGTTCGTTCTGATAGCAAGACCTACTTTGACAGCGCTGCCGGCATTGACACCCCACCACAGGCCCGCACATTCGGCTATGTCTTTCAGGATCTTGCCTTATTCCCTCATATGACCGTTATGAAGAATATTCTTTTTGGTGCACCCGCTGTGCCGAAGCATGAAAAGCTCTCAAGGGCTCAAGAAATGATAGAGGCTTTTAAACTTATCGGTCTTGAGAACCGCTATCCCTCTGAAATATCAGGAGGCCAGAAGCAAAGAGTTGCATTTGCAAGGGCCCTCATCCGTCATCCAGAGGTACTATTGCTTGACGAACCATTTTCATCACTTGACAA
Source organism: Nitrospiraceae bacterium (assembly GCA_003453735.1). Classification (GTDB taxonomy): domain Bacteria; phylum Nitrospirota; class Thermodesulfovibrionia; order Thermodesulfovibrionales; family UBA9159; genus UBA9159. The sequence goes on from DMNE01000183.1 coordinate 13,190, forward strand.
TCCTCTTCGGATAGAGATGCGGCGTTTCCTTCAAGAGGTAAAAAAACGATTCAGCATCCCTGTAGTCCTCGTGACCCATGATTTTGATGAAGCCGCTTTTCTTGCACAAAAGATCATAGTATACTCTCATGGAAATGTCGCTCAAGTCGGTTCATTGGAGCAGGTGATAGATCAACCTGCAAGCCATGAGGTTCAGATGCTTGTCAACGTAAAGATGACTTAAATATCAACGAAGTCTATTGCGTTACGCGGATGAGGGAAAGAGAATGAATATTCCCTACCTTCGTGGCTTGCAGAGGAACCATTTTTATGGTAAACAGTATGATATAGAAAAGATATACCACAAAAATGCGAACATCGCATGGAGGCCATCATGATTGTCACGGAAGTGAAAGAGAAAAAAACATGGCTTTTAACGTTGTTTGTGCTTTTGTTCGCGATCGCCGGTACTGCATTTGCCGCTGACGACGATGCCCTGATCAAAAGGGCGTTGCAGGTCCTTGGTCCTTTGCCGGCATCTATGCCTTCAGAAGAAAACCCGATAACGCCGGAAAAAGTAAGACTGGGGAAGATCCTCTTTTACGAACCGAGGATTTCCCTTGACGGAACGGTGAGTTGTTCCAAATGTCATCCCATCGCCCTGTACGCTGCCGACGGGCTGAGAAAGTCAGTCGGCCACAATTGTACAGAAAACCCGAGAAACGACCCCACTGTCTTTAATGCGGCAGGCCAGATCTCGGAGCACTGGATAGGAAACAGAACCAGTGTCGAAGATCAGGCAAAACAGGCGGTCATAGGGCCGCCGTCCTTCGGAATGCCGTCTTACGAATCTGTCGAGAAAGTACTCCGTGCATATAAGCAATACGAACTCCTTTTTAAAGCCGCATTCCCTTTAGACAAGGAGCCGGCGACTATCGACAACTTTGCTAAGGCCATCGGCGCCTTCGAAAGGACACTGATCACCCCTGCCCCGCTGGATGCATTTCTCAAAGGCAATAAGGACGCATTGACGGCACAACAGAAAAGTGGACTGGGGACGTTTATTGACCGGGGATGCGTCGGGTGTCACTTCGGTCCTTTTATCGGCGGGCAGATGTACCAGAAGTTCGGCATTTTCGAACCTTATCAGAAATACACAAAGAGCGAAAAGGTGGATGAGGGAAGATTTGCCGTCACGAAAAACGAGACCGACAGATATGTTTTCAAGGTGCCGGTGCTCAGGAACGTGGCAATGACATCTCCTTACTTCCATGACGGCTCGGTGGACAAACTGGAAGAGGCCGTCTGGATCATGGGTAAGATCCAGTTGGGCAAGGACCTTCCTAAGGAGCAGGTCCAGGACATCGTTGCATTCCTGCACGCATTGACGGGGAAGATTCCCGAAGACGCTATGACGGTTCCCCTATTGCCTTCACTTCAGTAGTGTAAGGAATAGTTGTCCTTCTATTGCAAATGTGCAGGGGAGTGCACACTCTTCGTCTTGTTCTGATCCTTCCTGAGGACAGAGTCATGACTGACATGCGTGTGTTTCCCTCCGGACATGGCGGGTGAGGCATCCGAGCACCCCATTGCCGGAGTGCTCGCCACGGGTAGGGCGGTTTCAGCAAATCAATATCTTTTCTTGTAAGGCTTCTTTTATGTGAATGTGGCGCCTATGAGTGTTCAACATTCTTTCAAGTCCATGGACATTACTCTTAAACCATCGGGGATATGCACATCTTCAAAACCGAGTCCTGTCCAGAACGATATGGATCCACGGTTATCTCCTTGAATCTTGAGTGTTATTTTCTCTATTAAGTGACATCGCCTAAGGGTTTGTGCAAGAATTTGGAACGCCCTGGTTCCGTAGCCCCTTCGCCTGTTATTTCTGTCAAATATCACCAGGCTCACTTCGGCAGAGTTACCTGGGATTAAATTGTACAAGCCAATGAACCCTATCGGTTGTGAATCATATTCTATGCAATAGGCAGGAATAAAGGTCTTTTTCATCCACCACCACACAAAAAACCATGATGACGCTATGGGTCTGCTCAGACCGTTTGCCTTCAGAATTGCCCCGTCATTTAATCCTCTGAGAATGAAAGGGCCGTCGGACATCCTCAGTAGTCTTAACCTCAAATTACCGTCTTCCATGTATCTCGGGATTTTAAGGAAAAGCATGAAACACCTCTGCGTCCATTTTAGATTCCCTGTTCAGTACGTCTCCGTCCAGACTCAAAGAAACGTGCCGAGGCCATACCGAAGAGAAACCCGCCGATGTGCGCCATGTAAGCCACCCCTCCTCCAGCCTCTCTCTGCCCCAGAGACCCGACCTCACTTAACAACTGCAGAACAAACCAGAATCCCACTAATATAATTGCAGGGATAAAACGAATAAAGACAAACCAGCCGAGGAAAATCACTGTGCGAATTCTGTCGCGGGGGAAGGTAATGAGAAAGGCTCCTATAACCGCTGCAATAGCTCCGCTCGCTCCAAGATTGGGGACTGTAGAGGCCGGATCTATCACGACCTGTGCCAGCGATGCTACCAGTCCGCCCGAGAAATAGAAGATCAGAAAGCGGGCCTTACCCATCACATCCTCTATCTCAGGCCCGAACGCCCAGAAATATATCATGTTACCGATTATATGCAGCCAGCCGCCGTGTATGAACAAGGCGGTCAGTATGGTGACCAGGTGTTTCCCCGATGCGATCTCCGACGGAATGAAGGACCACCGGAGGATAAATGCCTCTCCATTGAATAATTCGAGCAGGAACACAAGGGCATTTGCGCCAATAAGCAGTGCAGTGATTATAGGGAAACGTAAAGGTCTACGGTCAATATCGCTTAAAGGAATCATTATATCCTACATTCTGCCAGTTCTGGAGTAGTATTTTAGAAGTTTGTGATGGCCCAAACTTATCAACTATTTCTAGTGTATAGCGAGACGGGCATCCTCTACTAGAGTCAGCACCTGTTGTTAAATAGTGATTCATTGAGCCGGAAATATGTGCGGATGTTCACCTTGCACAACTTCCTCATCTCACAATATCAAAGGTTGTGGATATTTGCAAGGCTTTCCTTTAATGCTTCGCCCCTCTGGGCGTGCTTCTTTATTGTTATTCGGGTTTTCACGGCGCAATTATTTGCGTTTTTTGTGACGTCACCTCTTACAAACGACATTCTGCGCCTCCACCATTGACATAAATAGAAGATTTGGTAACTTTTAAGAAAGGAAGGTGAGAGTAGTTGACTGGCAGGAAAAGAATGTGCGGAGGATGCAGTGAGTAAGGAAAATATGGGTGAACCTTTCGAATTCATGCAGAGTATAAGCGTTCTTAAATCCACAGGGAAGAAGGCAAAGAATCTCCGTGAGCTTTGGAATGCAATAGAGGAGGCAAGCAATGAATCTATTTCTTACCATACCTATCAATATTTCTTAAAAGCGCGCATGTTCGAATATACCAATGACTTTGCAGAGTGGACGAGTGAAAGTCTTGGAGAGCGAGTGCTGGCGGAGCATCTCTCAAGTATAGACCCGTACGAGTTTACGGATATTCATGATCTGCGGAATAAACTGCTGGAGGTGATCGATGACTATCTTGAGGCGTTCCCCGAGTCGAAGGAGGTAATACCCGGTAATGAGTTTTATTTCAATGAGACAATAACGATGGTATTTCCTGTGGGCATAAGGGCTCACAATCTTGCGGAATTCCTTATTGCCATTCGATACATAGAGGCCGGCTCGATTTACTATCATTTCTACGATGCGAGATCTCGTCCTGATGGGAGAGATGATTTTTCGAGGTGGTTTGAAGACGGTCTTGTAAAGAAGGATCTTGCAGAGCAAATAAGGGCCATAGATCCGTTTATGCATACCTTGGAGGCGATAAGACAGCACATTGTGGAAGCCGTAGACGAAGTGGTAAGAAAAGATATGGAGGGCATACCGCAGTGAACACTCAGTATTCAGGCATAGCGCCCAAAGGCGACCTGTTGCTCCTTCAGAAACTCGGCGAGAAACTGAAAAACAGATCTTTCCTGCACGTGAATTCCACCCGCGCAGGTGGCGGCGTGGCAGAGATACTGCACAGGATGATACCGATACTCAAGGAACTGGGGATCAACGCACGATGGGAGGTCATCGGAGGAGACGAGCGGTTTTTTGATATCACAAAGAAATTTCACAATGCCCTTCAGGGGAAGTTCGAGACAATTTCCGAGGAGATGTGGCAGTACCATTTTGAAGTGAACAAGGTAAATGCAGGAAGCCTCAATCTCGAAGCGGATGCGGTTTTGATACACGATCCGCAGCCAGTGCCGCTCATTGAGTTCCGAAAGGGAGGGGCATGGATCTGGAGATGCCACATAGACGTGGCAAGCCCGATAAAAGAGGTCTGGGATAACCTCAGCCGGTATTGTGGTAAGTACAACGCAACTATCTTTTCGGTAGCAAAGTTTGCGCAGGCGATGCCGGTCGATGAATTCATCATCGCGCCATCCATTGACCCCTTAAGTGACAAGAATAGAGAGTTATCGGAAGAGGAGTTACGGGAGACGGTTGGAAGACTGCAGATACCCCTGGACAGACCGATAATTCTCCAAGTATCGAGGTTTGACAGGTTTAAAGATCCGATCGGGGTCATAAAGGCATACCGATTAGCGAAGAAGTATAACGATTGCATTCTCATCCTGGCCGGAAGCGCCGCGACCGATGACCCTGAAGGAGAAATGGTGCTGAATGAAGTGAAGGAGCATGCAGCGGGTGATCCTGATATTTATCTGCTTTTATTGCCGCCCTTCAGCGATAAAGATATTAATGCGTTACAGCGTATAGCAACAGTGGTTCTGCAAAAATCACTGAAAGAAGGCTTTGGCCTCACTGTCACAGAAACAATGTGGAAGGGTAAACCGGTCATTGGCGGCGCTACCGGGGGTATTCCGCTTCAGATAACGCACGGGGTCACCGGCTTCCTGGTCTCATCAGTTGAGGGGGCCGCTTTCAGGATACGCCAGCTTCTGAACAACCCTGAGATGATAAAAAGGATGGGTGAAAGCGCAAGGGAATTTGTGAAGACGAACTTCCTTATGACACGACAGATAAGAGATTACCTCTCTGTTTGGCGTTGCAGTGCTCTCTGAGTTTTATACATTCATAGAACTGGTCCAATCTCTGCCAATTGCGGTAAATTTCTGGCAAGTCCAGAATACTTACCACAAAATAGCCAAGACCATCTATAGAGAATTCATTTCAAGAGCAAAAGCGGGTGATGATGCCGCGGCAAAATGGGTTGAAGCATACCGGGCAATAGGCGAGAAGCTCTTTTTTAACGTGATAGCAGTGCTGCCAGATAACTGATATTGTGGGAACTATGAAAGGGCCATTCATCCCTGTTCCAATAATACCTGTTTCGACATACAGACTTCAGTTTAACCAGAGTTTCGGTTTCGCGGATGCAAAAAAGATCATCCCTTTTCTTTACGAACTTGGCATCTCCGACATCTATGCATCCCCTTATTTTCGGGCGCGCAGGGGAAGCCTCCACGGCTATGATATCGTTGACCCCAATTCGCTTAATCCAGAGGTGGGCTCAGAACAAGAGTATGATGAATTTGTGAACGAACTGAAGCGATACGGGATGGGGCAGCTCCTCGATATCGTTCCAAATCATATGTGCAATGACGGTGACAACCCCTGGTGGCTCGATGTCCTCGAAAATGGCCAAAGCTCCCCCTATGCAAAGTTCTTTGACATTGACTGGAGCCCTTCAGTGGAAAAGCTCACCGATAAAATACTCATCCCCATTTTGGGAGACCAATACGGAAAGATACTCGAGAACCAAGAGCTGAAATTGGTCTTTGAGGAGGGTTCTTTCTTCATATATTATTATGGTGACAAGTTTCCGATTTTACCTAATACCTATATATTCTTATTACAACACCGCATCGATGATCTCGAAAAAATTGTCTCCGGTGAGGACCCTCATTTTATAGAGCTCTTAAGTATAATAACCGCGCTAAAACATCTACCGCCTTACACCGAAAAAGATCCGGGAAAGCGTGCCGAACGTTATCGTGAGAAGGAGATTATCAAGAAGCGTCTTCTCGCGCTCTGCAACGAGAGTCCGGTGATAAAAACCTTCGTCGACGAAAACGTCGTGATCTTGAATGGTGCCAAGGGTGACCCGAAGAGCTTTAACCTTTTGGACGAACTACTGAGCGAACAGGTATGGAGGCTATCCTATTGGCGTGTCGCAACAGACGAGATCAACTGCCGGAGATTTTTTGAAATCAATACCATGACGGCTCTCTGTATGGAAGACCCGCAGGTGTTCGAAGAAACCCATAAGTTGACAGTGCAGCTCATTTCAGACGGGAAGGTGACTGGTTTGAGGGTTGACCACCCTGATGGCTTATTCAACCCGGCCGAGTATTTCACGAGGCTCCAAGAGAGTTGTTTTCTCCGCAGCAGCCTTGTCGCCAGTAACAAGGCAGAGGAAGACAGTTCTTCCGCCATGAGCCGCTTGATTCTGGCTCACTGCCGACCGGGCAGCCTGATGAAATAGGGGAGTCTGAGCCTCAATTCAAGCCTTTTTACATCATCGGTGAGAAAATTCTCACAAGAGGAGAAAAGATGCCTGAGGATTGGCCGATTTTTGGCACAACGGGCTATGTTTTTTTGAATTTCCTAAACGGTATCTTTGTTGAGGCGAGAAACGCAAAGGCATTCGATAAGCTTTACACTCAATTCACGAAGGCAACCATTTCTTTTCAGGATCTTCTCTATGAAAAGAAGAAGTTAGTGATGCAGGCGACCATGTCCGGCGAGATAAGCACCCTCGGACATTATTTGAGCACTCTCTCGGAAAAGAACAGGCGTACACGGGACTTCACCTTGAATAGCCTGACAAAGGCAATCGTCGAAGTGATCGCCTTTTTCCCGGTCTACCGAACTTATATAAATACGTGGAGCGTGACAGATAGGGACAGGCAATACATAGAACCTGCCATAGCAAAGGCCAGGCGCAAGAATCCAGCAATCAATTCCTCTGTCTTTGATTTTCTGAAAGACGTCCTGTTGCTGCGGTTTCCCGAGGGCTTTGGCGAAGAGGACAAAGCAGAATGGCTTGATTTTGTGATGAAATTTCAGCAGGTTACAAGCCCGGTAATGGCGAAAGGGCTTGAGGATACAACATTTTATGTTTATAATCGCCTTGTCTCCCTGAACGAGGTTGGCGGCAGTCCTGATCGGTTCGGCACGCCCTTGGATGCCTTTCACGGACAGAACATCGAGAGAAGCAAGCACTGACCTCATGCGCTTAACGCGACATCTACCCATGACACCAAGCGGAGTGAAGATGTAAGAGCGCGAATCAATGTCCTCTCCGAAATTCCTGAGAAATGGAGGAAGTGTCTGATGACGTGGAGTCGCCTCAACAAGAAGAAGAGGGTCGTTGTCGAAGGCCAGCAGGTGCCCGACCATAATGAAGAGTATCTTCTGTATCAGACCCTCATTGGCGCTTGGCCCAATGAGCTTATGGATGAGACTGAATATGAGGTTTTCAAGAAACGAGTCAAAGACTATATGATAAAGGCAATGCGTGAGGCGAAAGTCAACACCAGTTGGATCAGTCCGGACATTGCCTATGAGGAAGCGGTGATATCTTTTGTAGATGCGATTATGCTCGGCACGCCAAGTAACACGTTTCTGAAAGACCTTAAGCTGTTTCAGAAGATGATTTCTCATTACGGAATGCTCAATTCCCTCTCCCAGATACTGCTTAAGATAACGTCCCCCGGTGTTCCGGATTTTTATCAGGGAACTGAACTATGGGACTTCAGTCTCGTTGACCCTGACAATCGCAGGCTGGTAGATTACGGGATAAGAACGAGACTGCTTGCTGAGCTCAAAGAAAGTGAGGCAGAGATTGGGCTATTGGAACTTTTCAGGAAATTGGCCACTAAGAAAGATGAAGGACAAATAAAGCTCTATCTCATACACAAGGCCCTTGCCTACCGGAGAAACCACAGGGAATTATTCGACAATAGTGAGTATGTTGCCCTTGAAGCGAGTGGCGAGAAGGCTTACCATATTTGTGCATTTTCCCGAAGATCTGAGAATTCAGCGTTACTGGTGGCCGCTCCAAGGTTCTTTACGAAACTTGTAAAGGAACCTGAAGAATTGCCGCTTGGCAAAACGGTATGGACCGACACCGTTGTCACAATCCCCTTTGAGAACCCCGGCACGTTTTACCNNACCTCTTCACCGGGGAAAGAGTAATGACCGCAACCCTCAACGGAGCAACTGTTTTGTATCTTGACTCCGTCTTCTCATATTTTCCGGTCGCATTGCTGGCCAGGGATTGAAGAGCGATTGAAAGTATCCATTATTTTTTTCTTGAAGTCACTGCCACAAGCCATGTCGCTGCAGCTTGCTATCGCGGCAATAAGGAACAACTGAATTCCTACAACTAGTAAGCCTTGCCGCCTCCTTCTGATTCTGAAAGATGTTTGTGTATGACATCGAGAATTTTTCTTGACTTATTCTCATCGCCCATGACTCCTACTCTGACAGTTATTTTCGATGATTCGGCCGTGACCGCTTCGATTTCAATCCAAATATCGTCTCCGTCAGCGAACTTAGATTTAATTTTGGCAGAGACAGTATCATGGTCGTAGTCGATGAGTGGGAGTCCAAGCTCCTTAAGTGCTGAGATGGACGCATCGTAAACTCTTGGGACCGGTTCATTTATATTCTCATTGAGTTGCCCTTTAATGTAAACTACGCCTGCGCCCGCGGCACCTCCCGCAACAAGTGCAACGCACCCTGTCATGTGCATTGACAAAAGCATAACTGATAACAGCATTGACAAAATTCTTAAATGCCTCATGTTTGCTATCCTCCCTGCGTTTATAAATGGTAAAATCCATACAGACGAAATGTGCAACAAGAATACCCCTTTTGAACTGCTCTCCCGATGTGAATTATAGCGCACAAGTAAAATATGTCAATTATCAAGTGCAAGACATACATCAACAAAAGAAAACCCAGCAAACTATGAAGAAAACCCTTTTCCCGTAAAGGAGAAAACGAGTTGCCTCCCATCGATGCGACCCCATAACTCAACTGAAGGCCCTCCTTTCCGGTTATTGAAAAGTCAATTCCCTATCCTTCGTTGTTCTGTTTGTGCATTCTTTCTAATGAAGCCAAGTAAATTTTTTCTATTTTTTGACCTATTGCACCTTCGCTGTCTTTCAATACTATTAAATCATTCGCGTTTTTGAGAATTCTTATGCTTCTCTTCCTTTTCCCGCTTAATGCGTTTCTCCTCGAGGAGCCTCTCGACTGTCTTATAGGCGATGAAGTACTTGTTGATGTTTGCCACGTACTGGACGGTTTCTCTACCCATCACCTTTAGCGCCATTCTATCCATATTGAAAAACCACTTGTTCGGGTCTATCCCCAGTTCGGAGGCTTTTTGGCGCAGAGTTGCTATCCTGGCAGGACCGGCATCATAAGCTGCGAGAGCGAAATCGAACTTGTCTGCAGGACTGATATTCGGATCATTGAAGTAGGTCTCCCTGAGATAGTTCAGATATTTTACTCCGGCGTGAATGTTGTTCTCCACTGTGGAAACATTCCTCATTCCAATCCGGGCTGCTGTCTCAGGAGTCACCTGCATGATACCAACGGCGCCCTTCTGGTTTCGGGCGCTCCGGTTTAGCCGGGACTCCTGGTATGCCATGGCGGCGATCTTAAGCCAGTCGAAATCATACATCTCGGCATATTTTCTGAAATACGACCGGAGCTTAATGAGTTTTCCTTGTTCTGGCTTCGTGATCGGGTTCCAGATCCATTTCGCATTGCCATAATATCGGGCGAACAGCATATTGCCCAGGACAGTGCCTTGGCGCGCTTTCATACTGATGAACTCATTCAGGCTGGCGAGCAATCCAGGGTTTTCCTTGCGCACTGCCCACGCGAGATTCCCACCGCGATTCAGAACGATATCTTTCAGTACGATGATATCAGGCAGAACACAGGACCACAGAGCGGCTATGTGGTAATCGACAACCGTTATCTTGAAGATTCCCGAATTGACCTTCGTTTTTCCTTCTTCTCCAAGGACAGATTCTATGAGTCCGGTCACGAACAGCATCGTGAGAAACGAAATGCAAACCAAAACAGAACAATACTTGTTCCCTTTCATCTCCTCCTCCTTAGTTTTCGTAAGATTGCTGTCTTTCATTATCGCAGGGTGTGGAACTTATGCAAGCGAATCAAAATCAAGGACAGAAAAAACGCGCCCGCTTGACATCTCAACCGATTTTGATAAACATAAATATTGGCCGTCAGAAGCATCGGTTTACAATGCGAAACCGTGTCAACATCCATCGAGGTGCGATATGGAGCGAAGAGCAAGAATACTGATCTGCGTGTTTCGGATACTTCTTTCTAGTCTCTTTCTGATCTGCAGTCTTTCGCAGGTGGGAACTATTGCCGCCTGGGCCGCAGAGGGGGCGGCAGCCGCTCCGCAAGACGAGCAGTTGCCCTTGTTGTTGCAACCGGACAGCCCTGAGTATCGCACGCCACGGGCCGGCGATGGGTTCAGGACCCAAGTCTTCGGCCGTGAGATCACGGTACAGCCCACAGATCGTCGCTCGGTTTCTGCCTGGGACTTTGGTCTGGCGCTTGATTTACCAACCCCGGGTGGTAGGGCACTTACTCCCTTTGGTTCCATATATTTGTGGCGCCATCCGAACGACCAAACCCTCTTTCGAGCTGACCTGGTGGGAGTGTATGACGACGTCTTTTTTGCCCGTTCCTCACCAGACCTGAAATCCTTCGAGTGGGTGCTCACTTTTGACAACTACACCCTTCCCTTTGCTCAGTCTGAATTGGTGGACGGCGAGGCCGTGAAAACGGAGGAGTTGTACTGGGGCTATGTGCGGCCCGGGTTCGGTTTTGGTTACCGCCGGCAGGTATCTCCTGGGCATCAAGACAATATGGCGGCTGTTGACTTGACCATCGAGCCGGGATTTCTTTACTTCGATAAGGGGTCCAAGACAGCCGATAACTTTGTTGTCCCAGATAATAGCTTTGAGCTTCGTGAACACTTGCAACTGCGTTGGGACGCCTTCGAGCGCAACATACTGAGCTTACCCCATGAGGGGTTTGCCGCAGGCGCAGACCTGATTTATGGGAATCGCTTTGACTGGCAGAACTGGGGCACGAACGGCTCACAAGCTGCAAGCGAAGGCCGAGATTATTTTTCATTTACCGGTTATTTGCTGGCTGCTGGCGGCGTCCCCGGCATACAGAGCGACCGTGACCGGCTGATCGGTTCGCTGCACGGCGGAGTTGGCTACCATCTCGACCGGTTTTCGGCCCCTCGCGTCGGCGGCGGTGTCCAGCCCATGGGCGAAGAATACGGCTCCACATGGCGACCGATCCTCCCCGGGTCGGTCATTCAGGAGTTTTTTCCTGAGCATTACCTGATAGCGGCCGGTGAGTATCGGCGGGAATTGTTCTTTTTTACGTATCTTAGTCTCAATGGCTCGATTGGATGGCTTGACCGATTGACACATACTGGAAATGGAATTGAGATTTCCACGAAAAACGATCTTTTCTCCTCTCTGGGCGCTCGGGTGACCACTGGCTTTTTCTTTAACACACGGATGCAGCTCGCTTACAACTACAACTTTGGCGTTTTTCGAGACGGCAGTTATGGCGGGCACGAGGTTCTCTTGCATTTTTCTCGCGATTTCTGATGTGGCAGGCTTCATCGACCTCTCTCAGCAATCCAGATGTGGCCCTTACGAGCCTTCTTCGAGGAAAGACTCTATAAAGGGAAGAATTGTGGTTGTGAAATCTTACTCCACCCTAGCCTTGCTGTCTGGAACGGAGTATGCTAAGCGGAAAAGGAGAGCGAAAGAACATTGTCTATTTCTACCTTGTTAGACAGCTTGAAACGCAAAGTGGTCCCTCTTGACCTTGAAGACATTCTTGCCTCCGTGATGCGCCGAACTAGACTGGAAGATCTCGATGATCCGCAGTGCAAAGATTCTTTAAAGATCCTTATTGCTTCGTGCAACCTTGAGGCCAGCCTCAGTCTCGTGGGGCGGATAGCCGCCCGACAGCATCTGCAAGACTTGCTCGAAACCCGCTTAAGACTCATAGATTACTGGCGGCAAACACCGGAGATCCAAAAACAGACAGTTCACCCGCCGCTGTTCATTACCGGCAGTCCTAAAAGCGGCTCCACTTTCCTTCACCGCCTGTGTGCTGAGGATCCAAGCAATCGTGTTCCGCGAACATGGGAAGTGATGTTTCCCCTGCCTCCACCGGCGCGCGATACGTTCGATTCGGACCCACGCATTATGCAAACGGAAGACCGCCTGCGTTGGCTAAACCGGATGCAGCCAGAGGTCACTAAAGCCCACCCTGTCGGTGCTCGCTTGCTACAGGAATGTGGCCCTATTTTAGGCTACACCTTTCGGTCGCATGTCTTTCTCGACATATTCTGGATCCCCTCGTATGAGACTTGGCTGAGGAGCCAAGATTTGGGTCCGTCTTACAAGTTTCATATGAACTTTCTGAAACATTTGCCGTGGCTATGCCCGGGGGAAAGGTGGGTGTTGAAATCATCAGATCATGTCCACGCTCTGGCAACACTTTTTGAAACATATCCAGAGGCTGGCGTTATTTTTTTGCATCGTGACCCAATGAAGGTGCTACAGTCGTCCTCGAGTCAAATGACCCTTCTGAAGGACACCTTCAGCCGCAGTATCGATCCTCGCCGATTGGGCGCCAACGAAGCTCGTATCCTGACTGACAAGCTCAATAAGATTATAGAGTTCCGTAATAGTCATGCTCACATGGAGGATCGTTTCATTGACGTCCGTTACTTGAACCTTGCAAACGATCCGATAGGAACGATGCGAGTTATCTATGACCGTTTCGGGCTCACTCTTTCCCCACTCGCAGAGGTCCGCATGGAAGCCTGCATAAAAGATGAGTGTGTCAAAAGGAGTGCGGATAAGTACTTCCTCGGCGACTTCGGTCTCGATCCGCAGCATGAAGACCCACAATTTGCCGCCTATCGCGAACGCTTCCGCGTAGAACGCGAACCCTTGTAATTTTTGGCTGCTGCCTGAATTTATCGGGTTCTGAAAACACAATGAAGAGCTATTTTGGCAATAAAAACAATTACTTTTTCGAGTTGCTTCCGATATCGTGCCGTCGACCTTTCCAGAGTTCCCAAAGGCTACGGCCTTCAAATCCTTGCCAAAGGAACAACCCCAAAATGCCTACAAGAACGTCTTTTAACCGTTGAACCAGCGACAGCGCAAGTCCCAGTGCCGGAGGCACGCCAAAAAACATGCCAACCGTCATGTAGGCAGCCTCCTGGGCACCCAGCGAGGCAGGCATAATAAAGGCGGCTGCGCATACCACCTGGGAGATGCTCTCAATAATAAAAGCCGCCTGCCATCCGATCTCATGTCCCATAAGACGCAAGATCAGCCAAACCTGGAGGGCACCGGGCATCCATGCAAGGGTATGAAAGAACATTGCGACCGTTAACCGACGGCCATCTGCATACATCTTCCATACGATATCGTGAATGTCCGTATTTCCCGTCGTCCCGCCACATTTCCCAGTGAGTCTTTGCACAGCCTTATCCAGAAGTTTCAGGAAACCCCAGCGCTGCGCCAGGAGGAATCCTATCAACATCGCGGAGATTGCTGCCAGGCCACGAACTGCCCAGTGTGCGATGCTGTAATTTCCTCCTTGCTCTAACAGAATAAAAATGCCAGCCAAGACAAAGAAGAAAAGGCCGGTTGCTTCCATTGTTTTGTCCACCACTATGCTGGCGGTAGTGGTGTTCATGTCATATCCCCGCGCCACGAGCAGGCGGCCACCCACTATGTCGCCTCCAAAGACAGCTGAGGGCAGCAGATAGTTGATTGATTCGCGAATCCAACGAAGAGGAAGTAATATCTTGATAAGTCCGGGCCATTCCGAATGGAAAATCGCACGCCACGCAAAGCTATTAAAAGCGATGCCGATGAAATAGATTGCAATGACGAACCCCAAGCCCCATCCGATCTGTCGTATTGCTTGAGCAACGGCGAAGAAGTCTGTCAGTTTTGATAAGGAATTTCTTTCGGGCCTCTCCGTCAAGAGTCCAAATCATGCATCCTTAGTAAAGCATTTCATAATATAATCATCCATAACAAAGCCATTACTGATGTCTGTAACAACGGACGCAGTAATAGTAAAACCGCTCTTTTCGTATGCCCGAATTGCTCTCTTGTTGGTTTTGTTTACCGTCAGGTAAACAAAATTTTTACCGTTTCTTCTTGCATACTGCAATACACGATGAATCGAATCTTCAGCGATACCTTTCCCGCGAGAGTTCTTTCCTATATAAAGTTTTCGGAGCTTGACTGAATTGTCCTCTTCGAATGAATATGATATATAACCGCAGGGTCTGTCGTTGTCAAATATGATGTCCCAAACGATACCATTTAATAGCTCTTCAGTAATGACCTTGGCAGAGTACATCATCTCCAGCATATAGTCGATTTGTTCTTTCGACAACATTGCGTTATAGGCTTCTTCCCAAATTCGGCGTGCCAGTACCTGTATTGCGCATATGTCCTTTATGCCCGCTTGTATATAAGTGTGATGCATAATGATAGGTAATGCTAGCTTAATATTCGAGAAGTGCCATTCGTGCTCTTCAGAATTATATCATGCTCCGCAGGTGCATGTTTCAGGAAAGATCGCATATCGGAGTTAATGTCGCGTTGTCTCCCTTCGGAGTTGAGTACTGACTGCAATAAGTACCATGCGAAGAAGCAAATATTGTTCATCGGCTGTAAACGGTCTGTCTGATTTTATGACCACGACATTCTGCTATAACGACTTATCGCTGGATTTTAAGTTAGTAATGCTCCAATAGCAGCCGAGTCAATAGCATGTTTTTTCTCGCTCATACCTGCCCCGACCAATTTCTGTTATAATTATTACGATTTCACGTGTTAAAGTCGATAAAGCATATATTCGCAAACAGTGTGGAGAACCCTGCAACGCTGGGGTAAACAAGCGAACGTATAAGAAATTAGTGGGATGAGAAGAGCCTCGCTAAGAGGCGCGCCGTGCGTGTGTCGGGTGCTTGAGCCAGTGGTTAAGCCCTGAATTGACGGCTGAATGTGGAGCATCTTACGTGAACAAGGCTGAAGAAAGGCTAAGGAAGCTCAACGAATGTTTTCTCGACTTCGGCAGTGATCCTATAGTTAACGTCAATAAGCTTGTGGCTCTTTGCGGCGAACTCATGGAAGCAGACTGTGCGCTTTACAATCGACTTGACAAGGGCATGCTGTGTTCGTGGGGGCAATGGAATGTGCCATTGGACTATAAGCCTGTTGATAAACCCGAGGGGCACATCTGCTATGACGTCATTACGCTAAAGCGCGACGACGTTGTCTTTATCCCTAATCTGCTTGAAAGTCGTTACGCTCAGACCGATCCCGGAGTGCAACAATACAAATTAAAGACATATATTGGCAAGGCGGTGAGACTTGGTAATGAGAATTGTGGTTCTCTTTGCGTCGTTTATCAAAAGGATTTCATCCCAAGCGTAGATGATAGGAAACTCATTAGCGCGATTGCTTCTGCAATCGGGGTAGAGGAAAAACGAAGGCAAGCTGAGGAAAATCTACGGCAGGCAGAGGAGAAATACCGTTCTTTGATGGAGTCTACAGAAGATTCCATATATGTTGTAGGTATACAACATATATGCCTGTTTATGAACAAACAGTATTTATCAAAGCTGGGCTTATCAGAAGGTGCATTTCTGGGCCGAACATATAGTGAATTCCACTCGCCAGAAGAAACAAAGGAGTTTACTGAAATGGCCGACAGCGTGTTCAAAACAGGCAAGTCACTTCAGCATGAGCACAGAGACAACAAGGATGGCAGGTATTACCTGTGGACCTTAAGCCCCATACGGAATGGCAATGGAGCAATTGAGGCGGTCACGGTCATTTCAAAGGACATAACCTATCTCAAACGAATTGAAGAGGAATTGAGGCTCTTTTCAGCGGCCGTCGAGGCGGCTCCGGATGGAGTCCAGATTACTGACCTCAGCGGCAAAATAATATATTCCAATAAGGCTGTTCAGAAGATATACGGTTTTTTTCCTGAAGAGCTTTACGGAAGACACGTCAATGAAATGAACGTAGACCCTGAATTTGCCCGGAAAGTCATTATTCCTTACATAAGAGATGCGGGTGAATGGTCAGGTGAACTTGCAGTCAAACACAAGGAAGGTGGAAGCTTCACCATTTGGCTGACTTGTGCCTTAGTGAAAAATGATGCGGGACAACCGATAGCAATATTGGGAATTATCAGAGACCTCACCCGAGCTAAGGAAATGGAGCAGGAGCTTCGAAGAATCCACAAGCTTGAGTCTGTCGGGGTTCTTGCCGGTGGGATCGCCCACGACTTCAATAACCTCCTCACCGGTATCTTAGGCAGTATTGACCTCTCAAAAATGCATGTCGATAAGGAAAGCAGGACATACCGAAGATTAGAAGAGGCAGAAAGAGCAACAATGCGGGCGGCAGAGCTGACTCAGCAGTTACTTACCTTTTCCAGGGGAGGGGCACCGATTAAGAGAGCAGCATCGGTAGTGGAAATCATAAAAGAGTCCGCGAGGTTTGCCCTGAGCGGTTCCAACGTGAAATGCGTATATCAATTCGCGGACAATCTATGGTCTGTCGAAGTCGACGAAGGGCAGATGCATCAAGTATTTCATAACTTGGTTATCAATGCCGACCAGGCGATGCCGGAAGGCGGCATCATTACAGTGAATGCCAACAATGCTGTTCTTGGGGTAGGGGGGCCATTGCAGGCGGGGAAATATATAATGATAGTCATTGAAGATCAGGGTACAGGTATCTCAGAAGAACATATTCAGAAAATATTTGACCCCTATTTCACAACAAAAGAGAAAGGTCGCGGACTCGGACTTGCGGTGGTATATTCTATAATTAAGAACCATGGTGGGCACATCACGGTACGATCGAAGGTAGGCGTTGGTACGACCTTTACCCTCTATCTCCCTGCAACTGAAAAGCCGAGTTCCGAAGAGAAGGCGAGCAAAGAAGAGCCGATTGTGGGAGGAGGAAGAATTCTTCTGATGGATGATGAAAAGGTCGTCAGAGATATTGCCGGTGAGATATTGAAAGTAACCGGATATGAAGTTGAGTTTGCCAAAGACGGACAAGAGGCGATTGAATTGTATAGAAAGGCCGAAAAATCAACACGTCCATTTGACGTGGTCATCATGGATTTGACCGTTCCTGGAGGGATGGGAGGTAAGGAGGCAATCAAGACGCTCCGTGAAATAAATCCGAGCGTTAAAGCCGTTGTCTCGAGCGGATATGCTAATGACCCCATCATGGCAAACTTCAGGGATTATGGTTTCGATGCCGTGATTCCAAAACCTTACAGCGGTGGAGATTTGAGCCGAATTGTACATAAAGTACTAGGAAGGGCTATTTTTAAAGGAGACTGAAAGGAGCCCTATTANNCCTATTACCTCACCTGTTCAGGTACATCCTCTTCTAACCGAGGTTGTCAGTGTTCTATCAGCGGGGCAATTCCGATCCGAAATGAACAGTCGGCGAGAGAGCATGCCAGAGAAGTGTATGTGTAGAAGTCCACAAAATAAGTTAAAGCTTTAAAAGTGTTTATTGCAGAAGAGTCACCCCTAAGACGCCAATATCATGTCCCACGTCTTTCATCATGTAACATCCGACAAGCGGCGAAATAATGAATACGACGCATCAAACTGTAACAGAAACGTAACACAACTGCCATTATTCTGTAACGAAGCCTGCATGCAAACGCGCAGGACCCTTCAATACCGCGAGCGTTATCTGATGTGGTGGCAGGAATTGTGTCTCTTAATG
>DMNE01000296.1:0-2270 GCA_003453735.1 Nitrospiraceae bacterium
AACAGAAATATTCAGCGTTATGTCCTTACTGTAATCGAACCTGTATAATTTTTGTTACAGACACAAGGTTTCTCTCAGGAACAAATAGCCGAGAAAATCTCACCGATAAAGACTTCTTCGAAATCTATGCCGGCAAATCTCCGATGATATANNGAATTAGGCCTTTAGTCCTTATTCCCACAAAATACGAAGAGAGGGAGAGCTTGCCCCTTTGATTTTACTGAACATTTTTCTTTAAGACTTTTGTCGATCGTGGTATCTTTGCTTCCAGGGGCACAGCAAGCAAGAATGGCATATATTGAATGTTAGGCACACATCCAGTATGATGAATTATATGAGACACGGCCTAATTCTTTTACTGCTTCTGCTGCTTCCACTGGCTCGTACGAGAAAACAGGAAACGGCGCAGCTTTACCAGATGACTCCTTCCTCTAGTTGATGTTTTTTAAATTTGTTTTAATGGCGCACAGGTCAGTGAGGGGATATGCAACAGGTTGTCGCAATTGCAAACCATAAGGGTGGTGTTGGGAAGACTNNGTCCTTGTAATTGATCTCGACCCTAAAGGGAGCGCAAGTTTGTCCTTCGGGATAGCTGACGACGGAAATGCGCTCCTCCATGCTTTGCAGCAGACAACCGCCTTGCCCTTTCTGTCGACCACGGCGCGGGGTGTAGATCTCGTACCGGCAGGACATAGACTCGCAGAAGCGAGACAGAGATTTGTTGGAGCTGTCGGTAGCGAATCCTTGTTGATGAGATGCCTCAGGTACACAGAAGGAGAATGGGACTTTGTCATCGTTGACTGTCCTCCGAGTTTGGGTATTCTCACGATAAACGCCTTGAAGGCGACCGCCCATGTCGTCATTCCAGTGGAAGCCAATTATCTCTCCTATCACGCATTGACCCTGATGATGCAAGCTGTGAACACGTTCCGATTGCGCAAAAACCCAGTTGTCGCCGTCCGTGCCATAATCCCGTGCAGGGCTCAAACACAACGGCGCATACATGAGGAGTTTCTTGCGATGATGGAGGAAGTTTTGCCGGGGAGGATTGGGCCCACGATCCGCGAGAACGTATCCCTCGCCGAGGCACCAGGCAGAGGACTGCCGATTGTGCTCTTTTTTCCGAACTCAAATGGGGCTTACGATTACCGGCGAGTCGCCCTGTGGCTACTGGCGCGGCTTGCATAGGATCACTAAATCGGAAGTTCATTTAATGATTGTCCAATAGCCATGGAGATATAGAATGCCCATTGAATACGACATCATAATGGACAAACAATTAGTACTGGCAAAAGGCTCCGGTGTAATTACGGGTATTGAGGTGATAAGACATCTTGACGCCTTGGCCTTGGACGATAGATATAAAGCACCAATGAAGAAGCTCGTCGATTACAGAACGATTGATAGCATTAGTATTACTTCGGAAGAAGCATATCTAATCGCTCGGAAGAAGAAAAAGCTTGCCCGTATATTTACTGGCGAGAGATGCGCTTTTGTTGCGCCGGGGGAGTTAACATATGACTCGTCCCGAGTGCATCAGGCACTTCTTTATGGCTCTGGCCTCAACACGGAAGTTTTCAGGCGTATCGAGGACGCCCTGAAATGGCTTGATGTTACATTAGACATGAACCATGAATAATGGTTCTTGATGAACAATAGATGGATAATCAACTTTAATAGGCATGCTTAATGAGGCAAACGGTGCGGTTGTCGATGTTGAAAAGGCGGGACATCGTGCTGTCTCCACCATACCCGAACCGCAGTGATTTCAGGCCAGCGAACAAGCGGCGTTGCTGTTCATCCAACACGCTATAAAAGAGGATGATTGCGGCCCTGACTTCGTGCGCAAGCACATGGTGTCCTTCGGCAGTGCTCAGCGGCGGCTGTTCTTCCAATCGTCGCAGTTGCTGTTGACGACGTCTTTTGGCCTCGGAGCAAAAGTACACATAACGTCCCGCGATCTCCTCGCGATAGACTCGCTGCTCTTGATATAACTGCAGCAATGCCTCCTTCACCTCCACCCCAAGACGAACTCGAAGTTTGGAGACCGCGTATCCCTTGTCGGACTGCTCAATAAGCATCTGGGCGGTCTTTAACAAGGTCCCATATTTGGAAAAGCGGGCAACATCGAATTGCCATAAACCAAAGGTGTCGAACTCCGTCAGTTCATCCAGAGTGTAATACTTGCCATGATGAGAGTAACTCGTACGATAGGAAAGTTCTCGGAGTTTGCGATAAAGGGTCATATCGACAGAAGTGCCAAGAGCGTC
>DMNE01000296.1:2318-4965 GCA_003453735.1 Nitrospiraceae bacterium
TTCTAACATATTCACGGATGGGTTTTCAACTCATTCCTTCTCATGATACCAAGGATCGACAGGCAATCAGGATACGACCGTAGGTAAAAAATAATGTCTGAATACCGCCATAGTTTATCATTTTATTGTTCCGCAGGCCCTAAAGCTTATACACTACCTATACATTTTCTATTTGTCTGATACAATAGTGATAGCTTCAGAGTAACTCTTGAAACCATTCAGATGGTGAATCATGGGTGGAATATTGCAAAATATGAAAATCGGAAGAAAGCTCGTACTGGGTTTCGGAGCGATCCTGGTAGTGATGGCCGTGCTGGTCAGGGCTGCGATTTTGGACATGATCACCCTTCATAACGACCTCGTCAAGATAGTGGAAGTGAACAACAAGCGACAGACCAGTGCCACTGTCATGGCCGCGATTGTCCGCGAAGACGCAATTGCCGTCCGCAACTGTTTTCTCGAGACGGAACGGACCGAGGAAATGATAAAACGGATCAATGATTACAATGCAAAATTCGATGAAGCGTTTATGGAGATCGAACAGATAACTTCGAGCGATGACGCGAAAGGACGCAATCTCCTGTTATTGGTCAAAGAAAGCTGGACCGCATCAAGGGCGTTGAACGATCGCACTTTGGCGCTTTTGACCGCAGGTAGGCAGCATGAGGCGTTTGCGATGTATGAAAAGGAATCACGGGCCGCCGTGCGCCAAGCTATCCAGGCGACCGAAGACTTGGTGAAACATCAGCAGATGCGGAGCGAGATGCAGTACGATACGGCGAGGTATTACCAGGATACGCGGCTCCTCAAGATTTCTCTTGGATTTGCCACATTTCTCCTTGTCGTTATTATAGCTATGCTACTATTCTGACACGAAACATTGTCACGCCTCTGCAAAAAAGACGTGGGTGCTGTCAACAGACTTTCGCGCAGTGATCCTGAAGCGGGAGAAACTTTCCTGTTGAATACCTACTTGTAATTTTGAGCAGTTCTACGCGTAACCCTTATAGGTCAGTCCCCACTTCGACCAATTACTTCTAAGAGCAACCTTGCGTCTGTAGCAAAAGCGCTACAGTGTTGAGTTCAGGAAAGACATAACGCTGAATATTTCTGTTTGAATATGACACCGTCTAGCACATCCGGGATATCCGGAAAGCTTCGGGAGTCAAATAGTTCGGACAGATGCTTGTTGCTATAAAATCTGCCACCTATTTCGCTGCAAACCTGCCAATATCCGTGCTGTGCCAACTAAGTTGATAGAGTAAAAGGAGACATGGCTTACGGTAACAGGAAATCCCTTAGCGTTTCTTTTGGCGTTTACTAATCCCAACCCATTTTCTCTGCTGTAACAGGCGCGGGCTGTGGCGTCCCCCGTGTGGCCTTCCCATGGAGGACACCCTTCTCGTCGAACCAGAGCGGGTCGATGCAGATAACCCTGTTCCAGCCCGGTGTCTTATCCTTCTGCTGGTGATACACCATCCAGAGTTTCCCCTCCCGGTCCCGTGTGACACTCCCATGCCCGGGCCCAAGGACGCCACCCCCCTTTCGGATGATAGGATTTCCGGGATATTTGGTAAAAGGACCTGAAGGGTTCTTTGCCGTTGCGTACCCAATGGCGTAATGCTCCGTATTCGCACTGCCCCCGGAGTAAAGGAGGTAATAGACGCCCTGGTGTTTGAGTAGCCATGGGGCCTCGGTAACCGGCACATTTGTCATTTCCCATGCTTCAGAAGGAGAGATGACCTGAACGGGCTCACCCTTCTTCCGGATAGGAGTCGCCATGGGCTGGACAAATATCCCGAATTCCGGGTACCGGGCGTAATAGAGGAAGAATGAACCATCGTCGTCGCGGAACATGTGCGCATCTATCCCGTTGCTGATCAGGTTCCCCAGGTCTCTGAACTGCCCCATGGGACGGTCTGCTTCAGCAACGCCGATCCTGCCGTTCACCGTGTAGTAGAGATAAAATATACCGTTATCCCGGTTGAAGAAGACATAAGGCGCCCATACACCAGTCTCGTTGCTCTGAAACACCTTCGGCCCCTTAGACCAGTGGACCAGGTCGTCGGATATATAGACATGGTAGCTGTGGTTGTCCCCGGTCGGGTAGAGATAATATTTTCCTCCGTAAAAAATAACGGCGGGATCACCTATGCCGAGCGTGCCAACGTATCGCGCGGGTCTTGGCCGGTTAATTTGGTATGTTTCGACGAGGACAGGATTGGAATAGGTTTCGGCGGATGCCGTGCCGAACGCTGCAGAAAATAATAGGAGTAGCATCGACGCAATCCGCACGATCCTGCACATAGATTATTATACCGTAACGGTCGGCTGTGTTTCATGAGAACATAGATCAGCCTGCTAACTTTTCTCTCCCTCCATAATGACCAGCGGCAGGCCGCAATCGGGGCACCCGCGGTCGCCGCCGTAGTAATCTTGCCCCCGTGTTGAGAACGCTACAGTCTCAATTACAGGAANNGACCTGAAAGGTCTACCAGCCCATCCTGCGAAGTGATGGCAAAGCCCCTTTCCCTGTTCAGTACGGGACAAAATCCGCAAAATGTCCCCGCAGACTCGGAAAGTTTGGCTTCTTCCTGCACTCCTCATCGTTGCTATGACCTTCTTCTGCAAGTTCGTTCAGCGATTT
>DMNE01000011.1 GCA_003453735.1 Nitrospiraceae bacterium
GACGCCGAATTTAATGCAACAACGAGGTAAAGTAACGGCTTATCGGAAAGTAGTTGGACTCTGCACCTGAAGACGGGCGCCAATCAAGAAAACAAGGAGGTAAAGAACATGGGTAAAGGAGACTTTGCAATCATAGGAACAGGCGAGGTACCGTGCGGTATTTATCCAGAGCGGAGTGAGTTTGAGATAGCCTATACCGTGGCAAGAAATGCGGTAAAGGACGCAGGGATTGACATGAAGGATGTTGATGCTGTCCTTACCGCCGTACACATTATGGGAGCCGAATACAACACGGAAATGTTTTTTGGCCATCTGCCGGAAGCAATCGGAGCAAAGAACAACAAGATCTTCGCAAGCACGGTCTCGGGTGGAGGCTCAAGCCACTCCATTTTGATGACTGCAGAAGGTATAATCGGATCTGGTGAGGCAGATACCGTTCTCGTTGTGCACGCACAACGTTTTTCACAGTTTACCCCCAATGAACAAACGAAATACTTTGCCGCTGCAGGGTCAAGCCTGGAGTGGGAAGTTCCTTACGGCATGACCTACAATGCTTTGTCAGCCATGATCACGAATGCTTACATGGAATACACGGGTACCACCATCGAACAGATTGCTGCCCATTGTGTCGCCTGCCGTAAGTGGGCCTTTCTGCAGCCCAACGCCATGTTTAACAAGAAACAAATTACTGTGGAAGACGTGCTGAAGAGCAAGATGGTTTCAGCCCCCCTCACCGCTCTGATGTGTAATGTGCTCTGTGATGGAGGGAGTGCCTATATCATCACATCAGCTGAGAAAGCACGAAAAATCTGTGCTAAGACTGGCAACAGGCCTGTATACCTCCTTGGCCACGGGTCCCGTTACTCCCATCGATTTATCACTAGTGCAGTACCGAGTTTCAGGGATATGGGCAAGATGCATAAATTCCTTGCCCCCGCCGTAAAGGAGGTATATGAAAAGGCAGGACTGGGACCGGAGGATATGAACATATTCGAGATCTACGGAGCCTATCCAGTCTTGGGTCTCATGATAATGGATTCCCTTGGTTTTATCGAGCCGGGCAAATCCGGTGCCCTTATAGAGTCAGGAGAGACAAGTCCTGGCGGGAAATACCCTGTTTCAACAAATGGAGAGGCATTGAGCTTCGGCCACACGGGAACAGGAGTCGGCTTTTCCGTGTTCATTGAGAGTGTGCGCCAGCTCCAAGGCAAAGCAGGTAAAGCACAGGTCCCGAATGCAAAGTTCCTCATAACGGACTGCGGTGGCGGCGCATATGCAGATATTCACTTTACGATTATGGGAAATGAAATACCCTAATTAGGAAATAACCCCGAAAGGAGCAACTCTATGGATGCCAAAGAATTGAAAGAAAAGTTTAAGCTCACCGATGAAGATCTCAAGAAGCCATTGCCAATTCCCACAAAATGGTCAAAGCCATTTTGGGAAGGCACTAAGCAACGCAAGCTTCTGCTCAAAACGTGCAAAGATTGTGGTCATATTGATCACCCACCGTATCTCTACTGCACGGAATGTCAAAGTGACAATAGCGAATGGGTGCAAGCATCAGGCAGAGCAAAGCTCTATGCGTTTGCGGTCAATGAAATTGGCGTACCTTTTCCATTCATGCCGGACCTGCCTTATATAACAGCCTTAGTAGATCTCAAGGAAGGTCCGCGGATGGTCTCCACTATCGTTGAATGCGATTTTAAAGATATAAAAAACGGTATGGCGCTGGAGGTCGTATTTGATGATGTATCACCGGAAATAAGTCTTCCAAAATGGAAACCAGTAAAAAAATGGGTTACAAAGGATCGCGGTTGAAATTCATAAAACTATTCGAGCCAATTACCATCAATCATCTCACAATAAAAAACAGAATTGTTATGCCTGCGATGGCTCTCGCATATACCGACGACTATACCTTCTCCCAGCGCTACAAGGCCTTCTATCGGGAGAGGGCGAACGGTGGGGTGGGTCTTATGATCATCGGACCCGTCGCCGTAGACAAGGTCGGAAGCGGTCCTTTCATGCCGGGCCTCTTTGATGACAAATATATTGGCCCCATTCGGGAGTTCACGGGCGAACTTCACAAAGAAACCGATGCCAAAATCGGGATCCAGCTCATGCAGATGGGTCGTTTCGCCTCGTCCTCTTACACAGGAGTACCCCCTATCGCTCCATCGGCTATACCCAGCCCGATCTCTGGTGAAGTTCCCCGCGAAATGACAAAAGATGACATTGTGGACGTTCAGGAGGCTTACGTCCAAGGGGCAAGGCGCGCCACGGAAGCAGGATTCGACTACATTGAGGTTTTGGCGGCCGGTGGCTACCTCATCGGCGAATTTTTGTCTCCCGTAACAAATCACCGAACAGATGAATATGGCGGTCCCATAGAAAATAGGATGCGCTTCGGGCTGGAAGTGATAAAAAAAGTGAGGCAAGCGGTTGGGAAAGATTTCGCCATGGGGATTAGGGTCTCCGGGCATGACTTCATGGAAGGTGGGCATACGAATACAGAAGCTGCTCTCTTCTGTAGAGAAGCGGAAAAAGTTAGGGTAAATAGTATCAACGTCACAGGAGGGTGGCACGAAAGTCAGATCCCCCAGATTACCACCAACGTCCCTCCGGGTGCTTTTCTCTACCTCGCCCGCGGTATCAAAGAGAAGGTACGGGCTCCGGTCTTTGCTTCCAACCGTTTGGGAGATCCTCTGGTGGCAGAGAGGGCATTGCGGTCCGGCGCTGCGGACATGATTTGCTGGGGGAGACCTCTCCTCGCCGACCCGGAACTTCCGAACAAGGTCAAAAAGGGAAGGCTTGATGAGATCGTTTCCTGCATCGGCTGTAATCAGGGATGTTTCGACCAACTCTTATCTGGTTTTTCTGTATGTTGTGTCCTTAATCCTCGAGTGGGCCGGGAAGTGAATACTGAAATCAAAGAGGCCCAAGTCAAAAAGAAAGTCTTTGTGGCGGGTGGAGGTCCCNNTTGGTTGCGAAACAGAGAGGTCATGATGTAACCCTCCACGAGAAAGAGGAACGTTTGGGAGGACAAGTCAATCTGGTCGCCACTTCCCCAGGGAAAAAAGAGTTCCTGAATGTTGTTAAAAGTCTGAAGAATCGTATGGAAATCTCTGGCGTAAGAATAAAGCTTAAAACCCATTTGACTTCAAAGATGGTTGAAGAGGGGCAACCGGATGTATTAGTTGTAGCCTCCGGTGCCAAGCCCATTGAGATAAATGTTCCCGGAATCGCCCAGCCACACGTCGTGAGTGCGTGGGATGTCCTTAACGAAATGGTGCCGGATATCAGAAAGCAGGTAGTC
>DMNE01000075.1 GCA_003453735.1 Nitrospiraceae bacterium
AAAAGCGCCCGCCGAATGACTGAATGGCCGGCACTGCCAACGCCGCATAGGCCTTTACGGCCGATTCATCCGAAATCGATCTGTATGCAACCACCCAATAGCCTTTTTTCATGATGTCCCTTTCCTTACGTTTGTGCCGTCCGGGAACGGAAGCTTCCCTTCTCTGTAAGACTTGATCGCTATATCGTTGCCAAGAATGGCGCGAATATCGTTGAGGTTGCCTTCTTCGGGGGCCACGGAGATCAACCTCCAGTCGCGGTATCCGGGAAGATTTTTGTTCCGAAGATCGGTGCTGCTCTCCATCGGCCTTTCCGGATGCGGGGGCCATATAGGCGACCACGTCGGCCGGCGCTACAACTGCAACGAGCAAGAAAGCTCTCCGTTTCACAATGGTTCCTCCTTCAAATATCCGGAATTGAACCATGCGCCAGTCGAGCAATACCGAATCAGGGCAGCCGGCCATGATGAGTGGAGCGATCGGAACGCCGCCCGGATCTCCTCCGAGAAGAGTTGCATCCCATCTTCAAGCTTCATCTCCGTATGAGTGCTAACTCATGGACACGTATTTGTTGCTTTTCTCTCGTTCACCTCTTCCCGTACGCCGTGAAAATGTAGTCTTTTGCCTTCACTATCGAATGGCACGCGTACCCGCAATTGGTCCCGCTCCCAAGGGGCGTGAACGTGTCGGACGCGGGGTCATAAGGAAACTCGGCGTATCCCCATCCGCCTGTGTCCGGGAATCTCTTGCTATCCTTCTCGATAAAGCCAACGGATTTCAGGGTGTCTGGCACATTCACTGAGAAGGGGGCCTCCGTACTCTTTTTCGGTTTCCACTGGATCTTCGCAATCTTGGAGCCGTCGGGGAAAGGCTTCCCGTTGCCAGGAACGCCTGCCTGGTAAGCCTCGATCATCACGGGATTGGCGACGATCACTTTGAGCAGGTCTTCGGGCTGACTGACAGCGACAACCTCCCAGTGTTCGTATCCTCTGAACTCGGAGAACGCAAGTCCATTCGGCACTTGCACGGTGTACTTGTCCTGCGCAGAAATAGCCATGCCTCCCAGGACAGCGAGCAATCCCGCGACGATCACAAGCGTCAGAACTCTTCCACTTTTCATCTCCAATACCTCCTTTTTATTTGCCGGTCACTTCTTCCGGTCTTAATGTGCTTACTTCTTATCCTCCTGCAATTAGCTTCATGTCCAAATGCTATCATATATTGCTATAAAAATATCAACAGCACCTAACCGTCAGTTAATATCGTAATAGGGGTAGTCAGTTAGCTCCTCCTCCCCGGCACTTCACCGATGAAGGTTTCGTCGACCTCGAATGCACCCAACAGCCGCTCTGCACACGCATTGTCATAAGGAAATTCCTGCACAAACTCACGGTACATTTGTGGAAAATCCCCTTTTGGCGTCGTATTGGCCTGCATTGCGCCTCCTGGTAATGTGGTCACGCTGCACAGCATACCTCAGGAGGAGTTAACCGACTACCCCCTTATCGTAATTATTCACTTGCATAGAGTAGCCTGGATCGTTTCTCCAACACTCCCCGGCACGATGAATGCCCAGCCGGCATCTGTGTCTAACAAAGAATTTATGATTTCACCATCCTCGCCATAGGCGACGAAGTATAGAATCCTGAACATACCCCTTGTACAATCCAATTCCCACAACCCCTCGGTATACCTATAAGCTCCGAAGTATCTCGCTTGGAGGTCTTTCATGATGTCCCATGTGCTTTCATCCTCTTCTCCATATCTGGTATCTTGTTTCTCAGGAATACTCCTCACCCATACCGAAGCAATATTTTTGGACGAAAAGGACAAACTTTCAGTGTCTATGTACCAGCAGGTGTCTGTTTTACTTCTACCTATCAATTTCCACCTTCCGCCCTCCGAATGAGCAAGGAAAGGAAATAATGCAATGATAGAAATCAGCAGAAGAGCGGTCAAGACCTTACCCCGCAAAAACATTTCAAACCTCCTTTCTATACGTCATTATATCAGGTTCTGTATCTATGTTACCCGCTGGTAGTAGTTGTTATCTTTCGCAGAATATTCAGTAAGAACAAAGCGTATTGTCTTTTAACATCATCTGCGCTGTGATGACCTGACTGACTTGAGAGTATTGAGGGGGACTGATAACTGCAGGGTTCTTTGCCGTATCTTAATTTATCCCTGGATGATGAAATAAAAGAGGCAGAAATTCTCCCAGGGATTGGAAAAAGGTGGTAAAATGGTAATTGAGAAGGGATCGGTTAAATAAGTTATGGAAAGAGAGGCTGCGCCATGAACGAAATAATAATTGTGGCAGATTTAGGACATATGAAGGCTCTTAGAATTATAAAAGACCCCCTCGGACTGGAAAGCCCCAAGATAGAGTTGATAAAAAGTCTCTCTTTTATAGATACGCATTCGAAACCATCTGACAAATTCAGTGATGCAGCTGGAAGATTCTATATGGGGAGTGGCAAAAAAGGAACGGCTGCGGGGTTTGGCGAACCCCACAATATCGAATCAGAAGTCGAAAAACGACTTATAAAGCAAGTCGCGGAAGAGATAAATGCGTTAATTGTCCTAGAAAATTGTGAGAGATGGCATTTATCCGCTGACAGGAGCATAAATAACCAGATAATTGAAAAACTCGATCCGTCCATAATAGCCAAACTGAAAAAAAACATTACAGCGAACTTGATAAAGTCTACTAAAGCTAAAATTTTGAGCCATTTTGCCTGACTAGCCGTGAACATGCATACCCACTGCATTCATTGGCTGGTTATATGGGATTTTAAAGTGATCTGCTCTGAATCTCTTTAGGCATTGGTCGCGGTAGGGATGTCGGTTACCCGACACCCCCCGCTCAGATCCGTGCATGAAGCATTACCTCACACGGCTCCTACCGTGGGTGATAACGCCCAAACCGCTGTTCAGGCCATGGGTGAAGGATTCGTGCCGGAGGGAGCCAAAGGGCAACGATTTTCCCCATGCGCTCCCAAGTCATACGAGTCCGTTGACTTCGCCTCCGAAGAGTCCAATACCATAACTTTTCAATCTGGTAACGAAATGCTCCTATGGCCTGACTATTATCCGGTATGGCGTGATAAGCGAAGTACCCCCTTATCACAGATCGAAGCCATGAACCCTGATCGCGTATCGACTGATGCATCCGCCTTCTGAGTTCCGCTTTGACCTCATGGAGTTTCGCTGTGAGCCTTTTCCTCATCGTTTTCCGCTTTACCCTGAACTTACCATCCTTGAGCTTCCCGCAATAGTGCGTAAATCCCAGAAAATCGAAAGTCTCAGGTTTCCTCCGGCCATCTATGCGCTTACAGTCCCCGGCCGCAAAGCGACCGAACCTGATAAGGCGCGTCTTCTCCGGATGGAGTTCCAGCGAATATTCTCGGAACCTCTCTCGAAGTCCCATGAGGAATCCCTCTGCGTCGTCACGGTATTGAAATCCCATCACGAAGTCATCGGCCCAGCGAACGATGATTACATCGCCTCTGGCTTGCGTCTTCCTCCAGTTTTGCACCCATAGATCCAGCACATAATGAAGATAGACGTTTGACAGCAATGGTGATATCGAAGCCCCTTGAGGGGTTCCTTCCTCCGTCGCCTCAAGCCTGCCGTTTTCGATGACTCCAGCCTTCAGCCATCTCTTAATAAGCCGAAGGATGCGCCCGTCCTCAACCCTGTGCTCGATGAACTTCATCAGCAATTCGTGGTCGATGGAATCAAAATACCCTCGAATGTCTGCATCGAGCACCCAGCTCACCTTCTTCCTATGGATTCCCACCCCCAGTGCGCCAAGAGCTTCATGCGCCTGACGCCCCGGCCGGAAGCCATACGAGAAGCCTAAAAAGTCCACCTCATATATAGCGCTGAGAACCTCAGTTACTGCTCGTTGCACTATCTTGTCCTCAAGGGTCGCTATGCCGAGGGGTCTTTGCCTGCCATCTGATTTCGGTATGTATCCTCTTCTCGATGGCTTCGCCCGGTACGCTCCCCGCTGGATTCTGGCATGCAAGTCCTGTAGATTACTCTCCAAGTCCTCCTCATACCAATGCCATGTCACTCCGTCTACTCCGGCTGCCGCATTTCTCTTAATTCCGAGAAATGCTGTGCGGAGTCTCTCAGGGGTGATATGGTGCAGGAGCGCAGTGAACTTCTCACCTTTGTTCCTGATTGCTGCTTGACGTATGCGGTGCAGCGCGTTTGGCATGCCGTTTTCCCGACTCTGTGTCCGGGACATGTTTTGCTGCTCCGCCTTCCCCTTGGTCAGTCCCCTTCCCTCCACCACCTCCTCAGTCCTCTTTACATCCTGGACTTTGTTCAGCAGCTTCGCAGGTAATATTGGACTGTCCGACTGCCTGCGCCCGTTCATTATCGGCTC
Organism: Nitrospiraceae bacterium; assembly: GCA_003453735.1. Taxonomy (GTDB): domain Bacteria; phylum Nitrospirota; class Thermodesulfovibrionia; order Thermodesulfovibrionales; family UBA9159; genus UBA9159. The sequence goes on from DMNE01000075.1 coordinate 4,398, forward strand.
CTGAAGTTCGTTCTTTCCGGCACGTTCCTCAGTTCCATCTCCTGAGGAAGGTCGCAGGCTCTCCCGGTTCTCGCGCATGGAGTTTCCAGACATGCAGGAGGTCTCCGACCGCGCAGGGTCAGTCATGCACTTGCCATACCGCACATGCCCGTGCTGCCTTCCGCACACTTGAACAACGTCGGCACCCTGGGACCCAAATTTTCGCGGCTCCATACTCCGCCTGCCTGTGCCCCTGTCACTGCCTCGCCTGTGTCCTCACGGCCACCTGCGCCTGACTCGGGGTCATTGTGGTTGGCTAGACCTTCAACATGAGACTCTTCCATTCTCGACTCCATGCCGGTTTATCCCGGCGCACTCAAGTCTTTTCTGCAAATTCTTA
>DMNE01000370.1 GCA_003453735.1 Nitrospiraceae bacterium
GTTTCTTGCGGGATCCTGATCGATGCGGACCCGCCCATATAATATCCCCGTTGCTGACCCTGGTAGGTTGTCGGCGATAGCCCCTGGAGCTGAGTGATGGCGTTATCCATAAAGGAGCCCATATCTCCTGACGTCGTAGTCTGAAAAGAAACGGTGAACAGTGAAAGAAGAATAGCTATTGAGATAATCTTTTTGGTCATATGCTTTTGGCCGGAGGACGTGTCGTCCTGCCGGGTCTCCTCCTTTCTTTATCCGGGGTATTCCCCCGTTTTGTGGTATTTGTAGTAAAAGACAAGCCTGTTTACAATTTCATCAAGCGTGACGATCCCTGATGCAATGGGCTGGTATATTGGCTTGTCGTCCTGCCCCTTGTAGACCGCGACGATTGTCGGGGTAGTCTTTACATCGAAAATCTCAAACAGCCGTGGCGCGATAGTGCAATTCTGGAAGTTGGCGTAACCGCAGTGGTCGCTGCTTATCGTGCGTATCGCCACTCCATATTGTTTCGTGAAGTTGACCAGCACGTCCGCTTCGGCGTGGCAATATGGGCAATCTCCTGAGACAAAAAGAAATATGCCGGCGTCTTCGGACATCTCTGCCAAGGTGGCCTTATTCTGTAGCACATCTTGTTTCCCTTTGACGTGGATCCCGTAAGATGACGTAGGGCTTGTTACGGTAGGATCCAGCTCGGGGTGCTCGAGAAGGACGTCACGCCAAATGTATGCGAACTTCATTGATTTGTCCTTCATATAGTCCTGCAGTCGCAGGTACGCCAGGAGTTTCTCGTCGGTGGGATTGTACACGACATCGTCTTGNNCCCGGAACTTTTCTGAGTCGAGCGTGTCGAGGTACGTGGGGTCCTGGATCTTGGCCCAGTCGATAGGCGGCGGAGCTTCCAGGGTCGGCTCTTTCTTTGCCTCAGTTTCTTTCTTCTCCTCCTTGGGAACAGGCTGGCAGTACTCCTTGAAGTACCAGCCGCGTTCTCGGTCATGATAATACTGCTCATCAAGAGGCCTGCAGAGGCCGATTTCCGAATAATCTTCCGTATCCTCTGCAAGCGCGGGAGTAAGAGAAAGGCAGAAGGTGAGTAGTGTCAGCAGCGCCTTAATTTGTCTAGTCATGGCTGAACACCCCAAAATAACCGTAGTTGACGATTTCCTGGTATGCCTGGGCGGCCCGGGGAGCCGTATTCTGCTCCTCCGGAAGGTCAAGCAGTCTTCTTAAATCTGCGGTCTCGTAGGGCTCGTTTTTTTTCCTTTTCCTCTTCCTTCTCTCGGAGTCCCAGTTCTTCCTAATGATCATGATCCACCCGGCTTATGCTTTTCATATTTTGCAGGGTTCCAGTTACCGCCGTATTTCCACCGTCCACCGTCTCGCCAGTCCTGATGTGCTAATGGGTCTCCGCCGGACCTCCAGTTGATNNACCTGCCCGCCAGTCAAGCAGGTGCGGTCCTTCCTCTTCCTTCTTCGTCGGCGGTTTCCAAGAAAATTTCTCATCTTCACGTTCACTCATAGACGCCTCCCTTAAAGATAAAATTCCCCTATTTGATATTACTTTTCCGCGGTCGGTTTGCGTCTTTTGCTAGATGATTTTCGCGACTGTGCCGATGATCCACTGTTTGTTGACGAATCCCCAGAACTTCGAGTCGTAACTGTCCCTTGTCTCGCCTATGGCAAAAAGGTATCCTTTCGGTACCACGCCTTTGTATTGGAATGTCTTAAGGGGCTTGCCCGTTTTGCTGAAGTGTTTGGCCGTGCCTAGATATTGCCCGTTACAGTAGAAGTCCCTTCCTTCGGGCCCTGCGCTTTCGAGTTGCTCACCCTCTGCGCAGCCGAGTTTTTTAACGAACGGCTGGCCGTACCTCGGCTCATCTTTTACGGCTAAAAAGTTAAAGGCGAAGTATTGGCCCTTAACAGGCTCCTTGTTTCTCTGGTCCAACATGCCGATGAGAAAGCGGACGCTGTAATCGGTCTGCAGGGCGAATTTATATCTTGGCTGGAGGTAAAAGGCCAGCAGGAGGGAAAGAAGCAGCGTGAGAACGATAGNNTTCTTTCTCTGAACCTACTTTTTGTATTCTGCAGTGATATCCTTAAACTGTTCTGCATTTAAGACAGCCTCCTTTACCAGGACTATTTCCTTTCTCGATTGGATGGATTTGGTCATGTCGTCGAAATACGTTCCGACCATTTTTATGGCTGCGTCCTGGTCCATCTTCTGAGATTTTGCCTGTACGTAGGAAACTATTTCCTTAAGGTCCAGAACAACAACCGGTCTATAGAAGTAGGTGAGGAATACGAATATCGTTATGCCGACCGAAGCGACAATGGTGGCAAAGAACATTAAGAGAATGTATATAACCCGCGCCTTGACGTAGCGGCTGATCATTTGAGGCGAAGTGTCCGGGGCTAGGGTGGCGTTGGTCTCTTCCTGTGCCGCGGGCGGTTTTGATTCTTCTTTTAATTCGTTATCTCCATGCATTTCTTCATGCCCTCCTGAAATCCGTATTGGTGAATGTTTCTTATGAAGTTGCCGAGTTCCTTTGGATCGGTGACGAGCTCCCCTTTCCCCGTCATGAACATTATTGATTTTTCGTTTAACTCGCTATGGCGATGCATTTTTTAATGCCCTCCTCGAGTCCGTATTCCTGAACGTACTTTGAGCGCTTGGCCAAGTCATCCGGATCAGTGGTATAGAGCCAATATGCTTCCTTAGGAGCGATGAGCCGTCCGACGCCCCGTCCGAACGGCGTAAGGAAAAAGATCTCGCTGTACTGCCCCTTAACTGTTTTGAGGCTGTGGAGCTGGTCGAACTCGTAATCCGAAAGCAGTATCTTTTCCTCTTGTCTTAAGATGTTTATGCTTTCAGGCTTCTGGGGCAGAAGGAGTACATGGGCACTCTGGAAGAATATGGCCTTTGAGTACTCATTCTGGTAAAAATCGTCCAGTCCCTGGGTTATGCAACAAGCGCTTGCGTTCTCCTTTCTTGCCGTACGCCAGAGCCTGGCCAGGAATATGGCAACTGCTGGATCCTGTAGGAACTGCCAGCTTTCGTCAAAGACAACCATCTTCTTCTTCGTCCTGTCGTTGTCAAGGTAAATGATCCGCTGTATATGATAAAAAAGGACCATGAGGACCACGTTTCGGAGGTCTTCTCTGTGTCCAATGTTTTTGAGCTCGAGGACCACGAATCTGTCAGACAGGTCAACGTTGTTGCGGCCGTTGAAGAACTTGCCGAACACTCCATCGGTACTCCACCTGAAGAGGTTTGTCGCGATAAGGTTGGCTACCTGTTTCTTATAGCTGTCTTCTGCCTCCTGAACAAAGCTATGGAGCGTCTCTATAATCCTGTCGATGTTGGTTTCAGTGCCGTGTTTGGCGAAGGTTATGGACAGAGTTTCCTCGATGATGGCCTTTTCCGTGTCAGTGATCTTCTCGGTAGGTTTTGCCATCTTGGAGATCAGGTTTATGAAGAGGTCCATATCTTCGTTGATATCCACACAGTCGCTGAAGGGATTGATCACCATGTCTATGTCTTCTCTGAAGTCGATATAGGTGCCGCCCAGTTTTTCGCAGGTGGGTTTGTAGCTTTCGCCGACATCGAGCACCCACAGGTTTGAGATTTCAGGCAGGGAATAATGCGCCTCGATGAGGTGATTCGAGAGGAAGGACTTGCCCTGGCCGGTCTTGGCGCAGATGCACATATTATATCCTTCTGACCCATCGAAGGGGCTAAAGAGCATGAGCTGTCCTCTTCGCGNNATGAGCTGTCCTCTTCTGGAGAAAAACGGCACTATGGGCGAGCCTGTACCCTTCCAGTCGGCTTGGATGGGCGAGAGGTGGGCGGCGTTGAAGTCGAACATACTGAAGCCCCTCTTGGTTAGGGCGCTGTCGATCTCATAGGAAACATTCATCGGCGTTGATGCAAGCAGCATTATGAGGTTCATCTGCCTGATCTCTTCCTGCAGTTTATATCCTTTCAGGTTGAGCATGCTCTTCAGTATTTGTGCGTTCTTGACGACAACCGGCAGTTCGTCGTGGTAAAGCCACCAGACGAGATACGCCTTGACGATCCTGTGGCCTTCCACTATCTGCTCTATCATCCACTTGGCTTCTTCTTGCTTCTTATCGAGTTTAACGCTCAGGACCGAGGCCTTTTTCTGCTTGTGGAGAAACTCCGCCTTCTGCTGCACCCCGTTCTTTACGTTCTCCGACTGAATCGTTAAATTGAGTGTCAGGATGAACGGGCATGTTATCTGAAGTTCGTTCTTGCTCATGTCCCCTATGAAGGTAAGCGTATCCACAATACTTGCGCTTTCCGGGTAGTGCTTGATGGTAAGCGCCTTCCCATAGAGGTTGTCGTATTTCAATGCTGTCTTGCCGATCACGGTCTCACTGTCGGCGTCGATGACCTGGTCGAAAATGTACCGGCCTTCGTCATACGTAGGCTTGTTGGCCCTGTCGTGGTTGGGGCTATAAATGAGGCTGAGGATGTGGACGTACATGTCCGGCGTCACGTTGTTGGGAAACATCATTGAGGTCTCAAGCGAGGTGAAAATGTTTTTTTTAATGAGGGCGATTTCTTCGG
>DMNE01000484.1 GCA_003453735.1 Nitrospiraceae bacterium
TCTCGTGCTCCTCATGGGTGATGCACCGGAGACACTTCAGGTACCTGCCGAGTTCTCGAATACTCTCGGCATGTGGACCGTTGGAGTGGGGCCCCTCCATGGGGGAAAGGGGGCTTATGAGATGTTCTATCAGCCGGAAAGCGTCAAGGCGATGTATATTATGGGCGAAAACCCCGCTGTCAGTTTTCCTGATGCCTCATCGGTCGAGAATACCCTTAAGAGTTTGGAATTACTCATTGTACAGGATATATTCCTTACAGAGACCGCACGACTCGCGGACGTGGTACTCCCTGCAAGCAGCTGGGCGGAAAAGGAAGGGTCGTTCATGTCCGCAACCGGGGCTGTCCAGAGGATGCCCAAGCTTCTAGCGGAGACGGGAGAGTCTATCCCTGACTGGATGATATTCAGGAACCTCGCAAGGCTTATGGGTAGTGACCTCGGAGTGAGCAACCTGAATGAAATACGTTCGGAGGTTAAGAAGGCAGTGGAAGCAGTAAGTAGCGGTGAAATACGGCTCTCTTTCAACCCGGCACCGTACCTGACCGGCGAAACTCCTAGTGTTGAATATCCGCTCTCTCTGGTAACGGCAAATGTTATGCAACATTCCGGTGCCCTTTCCGTGCTCTCGAAAAATCTGGATTCCGTAGTGCCGGATGCATATTTACAGATAAATACAAAGGATGCCAGAAAATACGGGATTGAGGACGAAAGCTTTGTGAGAGTCATATCGAAGAGAGGAGAAATTTACTTAAAAGCGATGGTATCAGAGGAGGTTCCCGAAAAGACCGTATTCGCTCCCATGCACTTTGCTCACGCGAAGGTCAACTCCCTGACCTATCCCTCGGTTAACGGAGAAGTTCCTCTCGTTCGCGTCAGGATAGAAGCAGCTCAGTGAAGGTTGTTTGCTCCGGCAGCAAATTGTTGAAGCCGTAATACCGGTATGAAAAACAGCCTACCCAATGATACCGTGGAGTCAAGGCGGCACACGGGGATTTGATGTTAGAGTAAGGGCCGACATTTGCATATTCTAGAGGGTAGTGAATCGGTGTTATGCGAAGTAACGATATAATCTGAATAATCTGACCCGTAAGCTTCGGGGAAGATTTCGATATGGTGTGATATAATCACTTCCATGGACTCCGCTCATACCGTGACAGGGGATGGAAGGGCCTTTCTTCTCCTGGGCGTTCAGGGGTGAACTGGATTGATCCCCTTTAAGGACGAAAATCCGACAACGGTCTTTCCTTTTGTCGCAATAGGGTTAAATGTGCTGCTTTATCTCGGGGAGCTCTTTTCATCCCACGGAGAAGGGCGGATTGCCCATTTTTACGGTGTCATTCCCTATGACCTCATAACACACGGGACAAATCAACCGATCCCCCCTCGTGCAACCGTCTTTTCATCGATGTTTCTTTATGGCATCCTTCTTTATCTTGGAGGTAACATGCTTTATTTCTGGATATTCGGCAACAACATTGAGGACGGGAAAGGACATTTCAGGCTCTTAGATTTTTGCCCTATCGAAGGGCATCGCTGCCCATACGCATGCCTCCCTTTGCTGATCGGGCTGTTCTTTCGCGCCCGTGTTCGTACGGTACTTTTTTTCTCTTCCTTTTCGCGGGGTGAGCATACCCTCGCCGTTGCCTCCTTGATTGTTATCGGATTTTCGGCTATTATACAGTGCATCAATACTATTGTTACGAAGGGCTGCTGAGTCCTGGCACGGTTGCCCATCTCGGCGGTTTTGTCTATGGAGTTATCACTACAAGACTTTGGCTGTTTGGAAGGAGATCGCGGCAATGGTTGTAATATGCCCTAAATGTAAGGTGAGGCTTAAAGTAGCTGAGCAGAAGATCGCCGCTCAAGGTACACGGTTTAAGTGCCCAAAGTGCAGTACCGTTCTTTTGGTGAGAAGGCCCGTGATGCACGAGAGGCTCCTTGATGAGAATAAAATCCTTTTGGCTCACGAGGACTCCTCGATTCTGGAGAGGATAAAGTCGATCCTTACTGCCGACGGCTATAAAGTCGTAACTGTGGCTGATGGTATCGCAGCTATGGTGAGCGCCACAAAAGAGCTGCCATTTCTTGCTCTTCTCAGCGTCTCTCTTCCGAAGATCTTCGGGTTTGAGGTTTCCGCGAGACTGAAGAAACGACATGAGACAAAGGACATAAAGGTAATCCTTCTTGCGTCTCTTTACGATAAGAACAGATATCGCAGAGAACCTTCGTCTTTCTACGGTGCTGATGCTTATTTAGAGGATCATCAAATAGAGGAATCTCTGTTGGAAAAGGTAGATGCCTTAAGGGGCACAGCTCCAAAAAGGGCTGCGGAGACACCCACTGCGGAGACACCCAGGGAGCAGGGCCCCGCAGTCGAAGGCGACAAGGCTGTCCCGGAGACAAAGGCAGAGGAGATACCAGGAGAATCTGAAAAGCCTAAACAGCCCTTCCCCGGAGAGAAGCGCTCTGACCAGCAGAATGACCTGATCGAAAAGGCAAAACGCCTTTCAAGGACGATAGTATCTGATATTCATCTTTACGGTCGGGCAAAGGTTGATGAAGCTATAAAGAATAATACCTTTCATGTAACGTTCGCATCAGAGCTCAGAGAGGGGATGAAACTGTACGAAAACAGGATACCCGCTGAGGTAAGAAAGTTAGGGGATTTTTTCAATGAGGCCGTAAATAACTTCATCGACAAGAGAAAAAGAGATTTAGCCTCGAAATCTTAACAAAAAATAGATAAAACGAAATAAATCCAGAAATCATCAGTTATTCCTCTATTCCCGCTATTATGCGAACTTGCCAAGAAGACCGATAAAAATTTATATTAGCACTCACTGGCCATGAGTGCTAATATAACATTTCCAGAAAGGAGAAAAGGTATGAAGTTCAAACCGTTAAGGGACAGGGTATTGGTAAAATACACTGAAGAGGCAGAAAAGACTGCCGGGGGGTTGTTTATCCCTGACACAGCAAAGGAAAAGCCACAGAAGGGAGAGGTCGTTGCTTCGGGTCCGGGAAANNGTGGAGTACCTGATCATCAGGGAAGAAGACATCTTAGGAATTCTCGAAAAATAAAGGAGGGTATAAATGGCTAAGCAACTCATATTCGATGAAGCAGCACAGAGAGCTATATTGAATGGAATCACTCTTTTGACAAATGCAGTGAAGGCGACCCTTGGACCAAAGGGCAGGAATGCGATATTAGATAAGAAATACGGCGCACCCACCATTACAAAGGACGGCGTGACGGTTGCCAAGGAGATAGAGTTGAAGGACCCGTGGGAGAACATGGGTGCACAGCTTGTGAGAGAAGTGGCATCGAAGACATCTGATGTAGCCGGTGACGGAACTACGACAGCCACCGTCCTTGCCCATGCAATCTATCGGGAGGGCATAAAGAACGTTGTGGCCGGTGCAAACCCCATGGATCTGAAAAGGGGGATCGAGAAGTCTGTTGATGTTGTTTTGCAGGAGCTTAAGAAATTCAGCAAGCCGGTCGTAGACAAAAAGGAGATTGCACAGGTCGGGACGATCTCAGCAAACAATGATCCATCCATTGGGGAGCTGATCGCAGAGGCGATGGATAAAGTCGGAAAAGACGGCGTCATCACGGTCGAAGAAGCGAAGAGCATGGCTACAACGCTCGATGTTGTGGAGGGAATGCAGTTTGACCGCGGC
>DMNE01000436.1 GCA_003453735.1 Nitrospiraceae bacterium
AATATGGTGTACGGGATCATCATGGTATTGTTCATTGGCTTCAACCGGATATGGCATTTCCTGTACATACGGATCGATCTCCGCATTTTTCAAGCGCACAAACGACTCTTGATTTCGGGTTAAAAGAAGCATGCGTAAGAATATTGACTTCCTTCCTACAAATCACTGGGCCATCAGACTGCAGGTGTGATTTATCAAGAATAACCTTCATGCATCAAATTTCTGGCGACGAGAAGTACCATTCGTACTATGCACAAGAATGGGCTTGATAAGCAATGGTGCATCCACGATGAATAAGAGACGCGGTGTTCACCTTCTACTAAGGCGTTTCAATTTATTGAAACACTGAAAATTTCCGGGAGAACTATGGAAACGGTGATGTATACTTCCGGACGCTAACCCAAGGTGGTACTCGCATATCCTTGATAGACCACCCGCAACCAGTTGAAGGTTGCATTGACGACTTAATAAATGGTCTATTTTCATTTGAGGAATAACTTGTTGACAGAGCTAATGAGAGGAGTAAAATGAAGATGAGAGAGTGCTCGAAAGAAACTCTTATTAATTGTGGCTTGAGTTATCATCAGAGGAAGAACGAGGCTCAGCCGTGTGAGAATCGGTGTTCGGCCTTTCGCCTTTCTACTCGAAGAGCAGGACGATACCAAAATAAACGGAACGATGTGCGATCTTCGCTTTAATGACACCTCTTAAGAAAGTGGGTGCAAAAAGACTAGCATCAATAAAGGAGGCTTTCATGGAAACCAACAGCATGATGCAGTACCTCAGCACACAGGCAGTGGCGTTAGGACTCAAGGTTCTGGGAGCAATAGTAATATGGATCATTGGTGTATGGCTCATTCGTTTCGGGACAAACCTTTTGAGGAAAGCACTGGCGGCAAAGCAAATAGACACCACTTTAGTATCATACATTGGCTCAGGCGTATCAGTGCTTTTGAAGATTATCCTGATCATTGCCATCTTCGGTTATTTCGGTGTTCAAACAACGTCCATAGCTGCTCTTCTTGCCGGTATTGGCCTGGCAGTCGGCACTATGTGGGGCGGTCTTTTGGGGAACTTGTCGGCAGGGGCTTTCCTTGTTTTCCTGCGGCCTTTCAAGGTCGGTGATTTTGTCTCTGCCGGCGATGTCATAGGAACAGTCAAAGAGATCGGCCTCCTGGCGACTGCTATCGACAGCATGGACAATATCCGCACCTTTGTGGGAAACAGCAAGATCTTTTCGGGGAACATCCAAAATTTCACCATAAATCCTTACCGGCGCGTTGATCTAAAGGCACAATTAAACCATGGGGTGAACCACTTAGAAGCAATCAGGTTGCTGAAAGAGCATCTCTCGAAGATTCCTCACGTCCTGACAGATCCAGCTCCTGATGTAGAGATCCTTGAGTTCAATCTGGCAGGCCCGGTGCTGGCGGTGAGACCTTATGTCCACAACGACTACTACTGGCAGGTTTATTTCGACACGAACCGTATCATTCGGGAGACTTTCGGAGAGGCGAACTTTCCTATCCCTGAGCAACATCTCGCAGTGCGGAATATTTAAGCTGTCTCGGCCAGGCTAATCATATGAGGGACTTTGCGCTCTAGGTCGTAAGGTAACACTGAAAGCAGGTGCATAGAATGGTGTTAGCTCGTGCTGACATTGCAAGAGATTCCAAAGGAGCTTTGGGCTAAAGCAAAGGCGTTAATCAAAGATGAGTAACAATTAGCTTTGAGGATTCTCAGATGGGTCAGATTTCTCGACTATTTGAAGTATTGGACGAACTGGGAAATTCAATAAGAGAAGATTAATATGAAGAAAGCATTTTTATTAATCGCGCTCACTATGTTCCTGTCTTTCTCGTTGGCTATTAGTTTTGCCCAAGCTACGGACCAGTTGATGGAAAAGGGACAGATGCTGACGGACAAGGGCAAAATGATGATTGAAAAAGGCAAGATGCTGAAAGAAGGCAAGATGGGTAACGATATGATGATGAAACAGGGCGATGCGATGATGAAAGAGGGCGATGTGATGATGAGGCAAGGTAAGAACATGATAGAGCAGGCCAAGAAGATGAAATAAAGATCGATATCATGTATCTGAAAAGAGGTTGCTAACAAAGCGATCAATTTTGTAACTGCTCTGATATTTCCTTGAGGAAAAAGGGACGCGAGAAAACCCCTATGGAAGTGGACTCTATTTTCGAGTCGTCGGAGTCCACTCACTCAAAGCGAGGATGGAGAGGCGCTGCGAGGTGTTTTTTTCCACCCTCACGAATTCTCTATGCGCTAGAAATAATTATATTACATCTGTCGACCATTTATTTCGAGAAGAAATATTGCACCGGGACTAAAAAGTGGCGATGCGGATAACAGGAAGTAGTCGAAACTTTTATTACTTGATTCCTCTGGTAGATGATAGCGCATCATTTCCCGCACAGTACAGGGCAAAACCTTCAAGCTGTTTGCGTAACAGCGAGTGCGTGATATCCTTCCTGTACCTGACACTGCCGCTTTTCTGCGACAGGCGAAAGATTCTTTTGGAAATAGATGGTCAATGGGGATTAGACAGATTCTGGTTACGTGTAGTACTTCGGACACGAGATAGATCAGTCGGGAAGGAAACTTCTCTCGCTTGGCTCTGTATTGCATCAGGCGGTTCACGAACCCACGAATGCCACCAACAAGCTCGATTTTTGTTCGATCACGCTCCCACTTTTTTGTTGATGTTCCCCGGTAATTAAGAATTTTCGAAAATCACCATTGCTACTGAAGCAAAGAATCCAAGAACCGTGAAAACACCCGCCATTTTCCCTCCATGTTCATAAGCTTCGGGCATCATTGAATTGGCTAACATCATCAGGATAGCTCCCCCAGCAAAAGCCTGAATAAATGCCAGCCAGTGCTCGGATGCATTGCTGAAAAGGCTATAACCTGCAACGGTTGAACCAGCGCAAACCANNGCAATGGCTTCCGGCAGATTGGAGATAAAAACCGCCACCAACATGGACAGGCTTACAGTACCTCCTTCGAATATCCCTAATCCTATGACGATAGATTCAGGTATCCCATCAAGGATAATGGCCAGTACCATCGGGATTATCAATTTGGAACTTTGAGATCCTTCAATAGCCATAGGATTGCTGGCTCCCAATTTTTCAATCAACTTATCTGCGAAAAAAAAGGTGAAGGCCCCTGCGAAAAAACCGAAGGCAGGAAAACCGGTTCCTTTTGCCAATTTTACCGCTTCAAAAATTAATTCATAGGAGATGGCTGAAATCAATGTCCCGGCGCCAAAAGCCATGATGATCCCGAGGGTTCGTTTGCTTAAGAAAAAGCGTGTGGCAATAAGCCCCCCTACTATCAAGGAGGACGTTGCCAACAGGCCCCAGAAAAATGAATTCACCATATAGATAGATTCGAAGTTAAATTTTGTTTAAGAATCTCTTAAATCTACTAAACATTGTACCAAAATGCACCCATCCCACTTGCGGAAACAAAATTGCCCTCTAATTAACAGTGGACTACACCGCCCACAGGACGGTGGTGTGAGAGGTTGGGGGCCGTGAGGCCCCCAACCTACTCGATGCATTGTTTTGCAATGCATAAAAGGGGCGGTCGCTCTTGAGCGCAATTGCTACAGAATTATCGGGATAGTCGCTGAGAGTGACTCCAATGGAATCACTCTCTTGAATGAATATTTCCTTTCTACCCTAGTTTCGGAAAACCTCTTTGTAGCAAATGGCCAAATACTGTGCGATGTTCGAATGCCTGTTCAACAAATGGATTGACGTCCTGTTCGAACGGCAGGTCAACGCGCACGCCCCAGGAACGGCTGCGGCCGACCTTCGCCGGCCTCGGCAGCACCTGCGTTGGCAGCTTGCATCAATCCCGGGCCGCCGCCCGTGACGATGTCGCAGCCCATACCGGACAGCGTCCGTGCAAGGCGCTTGACTTCTCCGAAGACCCACGAGTCTTTAGGCACCCGTGCAGATCCGAAAATAGTGACGCGATAGCGCTCCTTCCTCGACGGACGAAGACGTGTGAGATTATTCATAACCTCCCAGAGGTTCAGTATGGTACTGACCAGAATTTCTAGGCTGACCAACCGCGATGTGTTTTTTGCTGGGTCTTTTGCTGCCATGAATGTTCCTCCTCGATTCATTGGTCTTTAGCTGCCATTTCCATGATCCTTTTGCAATAGCGTTACCCTTCACTGATTGAGACTCAGTCTTCTTCGGTTGTCGGGTCTGTCCGTACCACAATCTTACGCTGGGTTGATCAAGATTGCCAGTGCTACGATGCTGGAGGCCCTCTCACTTCTCGGCCAATAGACCTGGGACGCCACTACACAATGACCTGCTGCCGTGATTTAACCGCATTTCTTTTTAAGATAATGATATCATTGTGTTGCATCGAAAACCCGTCACCCTTTTTGTCTTCTTGTGCCTGACAGGATATTCAGGGTTTCAACAAATCCTGAAAAACCCATTGCAAAATAGATATAAGCCTTCGGTATATGGAATTCCATACCCTCGGCCGTTAAGGTGACCCCTATCATGAGCAAGAAACTCAGAGCGAGCATTTTCAACGAGGGATGCCGGTGGATAAAATTGCTGATCGCTGTTGAGGCTGCGAGCATAAGTATCATGGCAATAACAATGGCCGCTATCATGACGCCAAGCTTCTGTGCCATGCCGATTGCTGTAATGACAGAATCAATTGAAAAAACAATATCGAACAAAATGATTTGTGCGACAACAGATGAAAACGTTACCTTTATCGGCGCAATTGACTCTTTGTCTTCGCTTTCAAACATCCCGTGTATTTCGTGGGTCCCCTTATAGAGCAGGAAAAGACCCCCGGCGATCAAAATAAGATCACGGACTGAAAAGTTGATGTTGAATAATGAAAACAGAGGTATCGTCAAGCTTGCGAGCCACGCAATACTCAAAAGGAACAATATTCTCATTATAAGCGCTAACCCTAAACCAAGTTGACGAGTCTTCGGTTGGTCCTCATGAGGTAATTTGCCTGTCAGGAGGGAAATCACCACAATGTTGTCTATGCCAAGAATAATCTCTAAAGTTGTCAGGGTTATCAGACTAATCCATATCTGTGAATCCAATATCCAGTCCATAGGCTCTCCTCGCGCGAGACTAAATCAATATAAATTTATGATTTGATCCTCTTTCTTCTCGCAACTCTTATTTCACGAAACCCTTTGCAGTATCCCCCGTGTCTTGACACGGGGATGAATGCATGCCTTGAGCAGAGGGTTATTAGGGAGACGCGAAGGCTCCCTAATAACCATAGGCCATTGGCTTGCCATGGCCTACACAGCCTTTGGCTGTGCAATAATGCCCCGCCCCCTGGGGCGTGGGTTCTTTACTTCAGAAAATGACGCCGAAAAGTTTTGTGATCAACTCTTCCAGTGGCATCATGGTGAGGATGAGGGGAAGGACAGGCAGTAAGACGATCACGATGAGCTGAATCACAGCATCTTTGGTGAAAGGGATAGGCCGTATGCCCCGGATTATCTCGAAACTGTTTCCCAGGTCGGCGAGAGACTGTATATCTGCACTTCCGATCAGCTGCTCGTCCGCCGATGCGCCCCCGCGAACCCATTTCTGATCGAACTCTTCAACATACCGACTCCCCAGCTTCCCGTACTCGCGCAGGCCAACCCTCTTAGCACGCATCAAGTGCGGGCTAAAGGCAAGGAGCGGTCCCAACACCACCATCGTGACTACGGCTATAAGGGCAATCACCTCCAGCTTGAAATCCAACAACTTCGCTCCTGTATAAAAGATCCGGTTGGCTATCAGTCCCGAAAGCAGCACCCCATGTGCAAGGATGAACAACGACATCGCAAAGACGCTTACCGAGAGGAAACCGAGACCCGCCGCACGGTCGGGGTGGGTTGGTATAAGGTGCAGGTTGAGCCTTGAGACCTGCCAAAGGAAACGCGCCCATACAAAAAGCCGAAAATACCANNGCCTGCGTCGCTTTTTGCCGCATACCAGGTTGTGGTCTCGTGAACGGCCTTCTCCATGCCACTCATCGCGCTCCAGAGAAAATGACCTCCTATGAAGACAATCAGGAGGAGCGCTACCTCAATAGCAATCGAGTTCCTTAATCTCATGACGGAATCGATGATTGCACCGAAGCGCGGAAGCAACTCCTCAGGAATAATTCCCCTGTCCAGGAACTGTTGAACAATCGTCCTAATCCGTTTATGAACCATGAGCTCAGCAACGATGAGCAAGGGCAGCGCAAACAGAAACCGTAACTGCATTTCGATGTCATAGAGAAAAGGTATCCTTACACCGCCCAGTGCCTTGCCGTCAAGCAGGCAGAGAAGAAAAAGCGGCAGCCATGCAAAGAGGGTGAGTATAACAATGCGCTGCTTGAGATGCCCGAAGGCTGAGTCCTCCAGCCGCGAACGAAACAGGAGCTGGTACAGCGGACCCCCGAGCACTAGCGAGAAATCTTGCGATTTTTTGAAATATTCTGAATTGTTCATATCACCCTGCCTCCGGTTCTGGTTGATTGTACAGGCGCGACGTTTATATCAAGTTGCGTTTCACCATAAGTTGACAGTTATTCAGTTATTTCGTTTATTTATTCGCACATTAGATAGATCAGTCAGGAAGGAAAGAGCGTTGTGCCCTTTCCCTAAATTTTTTTTTAAGCAACCACTGCATCAGAAAATTATCTGAAGCCTGAACAACAGTCTGTCGCGCGAGGAATTCATCTCCGAAAAAGATCTGTCCGGCATTTTATTTCCCTTTTAGCACCTTGCCGAGTTTGTCGATCACTTGCTCTGCCTTTGCCTCGATTTGCTTTGCCATCTTCTCACCGATCATCTTTTTGATATCGATCTTGAAGTCCTTCGGCCACACTTGCTCCGGCTTCCGGTACACGTCCGCGGGATAGTATTTCTTCGGATCAATTTTCTGGTCGCGGACACATTGCCCCTGCACGTCTGCCTGCGTATGTCGCGGGAGCCTGCTCTATCTCGGCCTAGGCATTTTTTTTCTCGCTTTGTCCGTATATCTGATGCACAAGGATACACCAGGAAAACAATAAAAGACAACATCAGACATCAAAGAGTTACAAGCAGACATCGTAGGAGTGGATGAAAGTGGCAAAGGAGATTACTTTCTCCTCGCTACACGGAAGCCGTAGTAGTCATTCTTATGGTTCGGCGTGCTCGCAAGGCGTTCAGATGCGCGTACGAACTGAGGATCACCCAGGACCGAGCCACCGCGAAGCACACGGTACTCGCCACTTACCGGTCCCGGCGGATTGTTCCTAGGGCTCTCGGCATAATAATTCTCCCCATACCAGTCATTAGTCCATTCCCACACATTGCCGCTCATGTCATATAACCCCAACCCGTTGGGCGCTTTTGTCCCTCCTGCATGCGTATGATGACCTGAATTGCTAAGATACCAGGCCAAATTATCTACATTATTGCCTCCTGCGTACCTCTCAGATTTCCCTCCGCTTCGCGCCGCATACTCCCATTCAGCTTCTGTAGGCAAACGGTAGTTCTTCCCTCCCTTACTGTTCAACTTGCTTATGTATTCCATTGCATCATTCCAGCTTACATTCTCTACCGGGCAGTTGTCTCCGCAACTGCTGAAATTTGATGGATTGCTCCCCATGATTTTCTTCCACTGCCCTTGTGTCACTTCATACTTCCCAATGTAGAAATCGCTCACGCATACCTTGTGCACAGGTTTCTCATCCTTATAGCCGTCCCCAAAGGTGTTCCCCATCTCGTAGCACCCGCCCTTTACAAAGACCATCTTGCCGGCAGGAGTGTCAAGCTCTCCCTTTCCCACTAAATTCTTGCTCCCATGGATCGTCTTGCTCTCCGTGTTGCTTGTATCCGCCCCATCAGTACGCGTCGTCCACAAAAACCCCATCACCATCACAAGCACGCATATCGCCTCCCCTAATTTCCTCATCTCTGAACCTCGCTTTCTCATTTTGCCTTGCCTCTAGATCCCTTATAGCTTCTTTCGTTTTTTCAGGGGATTGCACCCCTTTGAAGACCTGCTAATAGCATATCCTCATCTCACAAAAGAGGATATCCTTGCGGCGTTCTCTTATTCTGCTGATGTCATATCGCAAGAGGAACTGCTTGTGTATAAGTTCCAATATAAATGCGGCATTTCTCCTTTACGGATGAGATACTCGATAGCGTCACCTTATTAATTGTATACCATAACTAAAGATGTTCGTCTATGACGTCACCTGGCTATGCAGACTTCGACATGTACATCGTAAATTCAGTTCCGGCCCCATTGCGAGGATTTCAAACGGAAAGTATTACTGCAACAAAATGGTGACAGTCTCGCTTTGTCGGTGGAGTCAACAGTCAAGGAGCGTTTGGATCGGATAAAAAAATCAGGGCAAGTGAATACA
>DMNE01000398.1:0-122 GCA_003453735.1 Nitrospiraceae bacterium
TTTTAATAGCTAAACTCGTACAAAAATGAAAAAACTAAGAACAAATAAAGCGGGCAAAAAGGCTGTCGAGACCGATGCCAATTAGCCTCGGCACGTTTTCGGGCCTTTCTTAGTGGCGGCGC